>DAIESZ010000037.1 GCA_027346035.1 Propionibacteriaceae bacterium | reverse complement strand
CGCCGACCTTCTGCACGTCGGTCTCGACGCCCGACCCGCTGGTCTTGATCACGCCGTTCTGCTTGGCAGTGTTGACGATCGCCGACCGCACCTGCCAGGCGTCCCAGGTCGGGTGCGCCGAGCGGACGACCGCGGCCATTCCCGCGAGGTGCGGGGTGGCCATCGAGGTGCCCTGGAAGAAGGCCCAGCAGCCGTACTGATCGACCCACGAGGTGTCCTTGCAGTACTGCAGCGGGATCGAGGAGAGGATGTTGACGCCCGGCGCGACGACGTCGGGCTTCACCCGGTAGTCGACGCGCGTGGGACCCCACGACGAGAAGCTCGCGAACCAGTTGTCGTTGCCGGTGCGGTTGTAGGTGAGGTCCTTGCCCAGGGTCACCGTCTGGCCGTCGAGGGCCATGAGCGCCGTCTTGTCCGACAGGCCCGCCATCGCCGCCGGGATGGTGGTCGTGATCCCGGCGGTCGTCGCCATCGCGACGGGGTCGCCGGCGACGTTGTTGACGACCACCGCCGCGAGGGCCCCGGCTTGTTCGGCGTCGTAGATCTTCTGGCTGAAGCTGCAGGTGCCGCGCGAGATGAGGGCGATCTTGCCGGTGAGCGACCCGGCCGGCAGGCTCGTGCAGGCGGTGCTGAGGCCGCCGCTGCCGTCGCTCACCACGCCCAGCGGGGCGGTGATGTCGGCGGTGGGAACCGGGAAGTCGCCGACCGCCGCCCCGGCCACCTTCTGATCGTTGGCGGTGATGGCCAGGCCGATGTACTGGCCGACCGAGGACGCACCGGCGGTGAGGGCGCGCTCCGCCGACCCCGGCGACTCGACCGTGAGGTAGCCCGGCCCGCTGTTGCCGGCCGCCACGGCCACGACGATGCCCGCCTTGTCGAGGTTGTCGACCGCCATCGTGTCGAGATCCTGGGCGCCGTGGTAGCCGCCGCCGAGGGACATGTTGATGACGTCCATGCCGTCGTACGCCGCCGCCTGCAGCGCGTTGAGGATGTCCTCGCTGCGCGCGTTGGTGACGTCACCGGGGAAGATGTTGTAGCTGCCGAGCTGCGCGCCGGGTGCGACGCCGCTGGGGTCGTAGGGGATCGTGACGCCTTGGACGACGGCCGGCGTCATGAGGTCGCAGGCCACGGTGCCGGCGACGTGAGTGCCGTGCTCCTGCACCGCGCTCGCGTTGTAGTGGCTCTGGTGCAGCTTGTTGTTGAACACCTTGGCGACTATCACCTTGTTGTTGGTGAGGCTCGTGTCGCCGAGCTGCTTGGTGGTCGGGAAGCCCGCATCGTTGAAGCACGGATGGCTGGTGTCGATGCCGGTGTCGATGATGCCGACCTTGACGCCGTACCCCGCCCACGAGGACGTATCGGACTTCACCGAGGTCGCCCCGGCCGCCGTCCATCCTTGGGTGGCGTCGATCTGCGCGAGGTCGGGGTCGTCGGACGAGGCGGGGGTGTACGTCTCTTCGTAGCCGACGGAGACGACGCCGGGAGCCTTCTTGAGGGAATCGGCGGACGTGCCGTTGAGCCGCACGGCTACCGCGTTGACGGCGAAGTCGTATTCGCCCGTCACCTGGGCCTTGGGGGCGTTGGTCCGGAGCCACGCCTTGAAGTCGTTGCGCTGATGGGCGAGGGACGCGCGCACGGCCCGGCTGTGGGCGCCCGAAGGATTGACCCGCCCGTGGCTCCGATCGGACGTGGGGTTGGTGGCGAGCGGGTCCTGGCTGAGCCGGACGATGACACTGCTCGTGTCGACGGTGGACGCCGCGGAACCGTCGGTGTTGGGGTTGGGGGCGCTGTGGGCGGTGCCGACGGCCGGACCGCTCGCGAACGCGACAGCGAGGGTGGCGGCCGCAACGATCCCCGAGGCCTTGCGGACGAAAGCATGTCGACTCACGACATGACCCTCCATTCCTGATCGTGCCCCTGGGGGCGACTGGTGGGATGGGGGCACGCTATCCCGGGTAGGGGGCAAAGGGAAGGGATCCGGCGAACGGGAGGGCAGCGCCGCCGCACCGGGCGGCGTCCCACCCGGTGTTTGCGCTACGGTGCAACTATCTCCAGCCCGGCGGCGTTCGCCTTTGTGGCATTTGTGCTGAGCGGCTCATAGACTGCCGCAATCCGGCGGGCGCCGGGACCCCGCCCGCCCCTGACCCGACAGGAGCCGCGCGTTGCCTCACGCCGCCCAGCCGCTCGAACTGCACCTCTCCTCCCTGAACCTCACCATCGTCGTGGTCGTCGCCGCCCTCGCGGCCGTGGCCCTGGCCATGTCCCTCGTGTTCCGGCGTCAGGTGCTCGCGGCACCGTCGAGCGGCACCGCGATGAACGAGATCGCCGTCGCCGTGCAGGAGGGGGCCTCCGCCTACCTCGCCCGCCAGTTCCGCACTCTGGGTGTCTTCGCCGTGGTCGCCGTCGTCCTGCTGTTCGCCCTGCCGGCCCACGGATCGCTCAACACCTGGGTGCTGCGCACTGCCCGCTCGGTCGCCTTCCTCGTCGGCGCCGGGTTCTCCGCGCTCATCGGCTACCTCGGCATGTGGCTCGCCGTGCGCGCCAACCTCCGCGTGGCGGTCGCCGCACGCGACTCCGGACGCCGCGACGCCATGCACATCGCCTTCCGCACCGGGGCGGCCGTCGGCATGGCGACGATCGGGTTCGGCCTGCTCGGCGCGTCGATCGTCGTGCTGATCTTCCGCGACGACGCCCCCACCATCCTCGAAGGCTTCGGCTTCGGGGCGGCCCTGCTGGCCATGTTCATGCGGGTCGGCGGCGGCATCTTCACCAAGGCCGCCGACGTCGGCGCCGACCTCGTCGGCAAGGTCGAGCAGCACATCCCCGAGGACGACCCCCGCAACGCGGCGACGATCGCCGACAACGTGGGCGACAACGTCGGCGACTGCGCGGGCATGGCCGCCGACCTGTTCGAGAGTTACGCGGTCACCCTCGTGGCCTCGCTCATCCTCGGCCGGGCGGCGTTCGGCGTCGACGGCCTCGTCTTCCCCCTCATCATCACCGGTATCGGCGTCGTCACGGCGCTCGTCGGCGTCGCGCTCACCCGCGCCAAGGCGACCGAGAACGGGCTGCGCACGATCAACCGGGCCTTCTACAGCTCGGCGGTGGTCGCGGCCGTGCTCAGCGTCCTCGCCTCCTACTCCTACCTGCCGCACAGCTTCGCCGCGCTCGGAGTGGCCGCCTCGGCCGGACCCACCAACGACCCGCGGCTGGTCGCCTCGGTGAGCGTCGTCGTCGGCATCGTTCTGGCCGCCGTGATCCTCGCCCTCACCGGCTTCTACACCGGCACGGAGGACCGCCCGGTGCAGGAGGTCGGACGCACGTCGCTCACCGGAGCCGCCACCGTCGTCCTGTCCGGCATCTCGGTGGGGCTCGAGTCGTCGGTGTTCACCGCGTTCGTCATCGCCGCGGCGGTCGCCGTCGCCTACTTCATCGGCGGCATCGGCGTCGTGGGGCTGTTCGCGATCGCGCTGAGCGGCTGCGGGCTGCTCACGACCGTCGGCGTCATCGTGGCCATGGACACCTTCGGGCCGGTCTCCGACAACGCCCAGGGCATCGCCGAGATGTCGGGCGACGTGCACGGCGAGAGCGCCCAGATCCTGACCGAGCTGGACGCCGTCGGCAACACGACCAAGGCGATCACCAAGGGCATCGCCATCGCCACCGCGGTGCTCGCCGCCACCGCGCTGTTCGGGTCGTTCACCGACGCCATCAAGACCGTGCTCGGGGCCACCTACGCGCAGTTCGAGGCGCACTCGGTGGTGTTCTCCCCCGGGACGCTGGTCGGCCTCCTGATCGGCGGCGGCGTGGTCTTCATGTTCTCCGGGCTGGCCATCTCCGCCGTCGGCCGGGCGGCCGGTGCGGTCGTCTTCGAGGTCCGCCGCCAGTTCGCCGAGATCCCCGGCATCATGGCCGGCACCGGGCGTCCGGAGTACGGCAAGGTCGTCGACATCTGCACCCGCGACTCGCTGCGCGAGCTCGCCACCCCCGGGCTGCTCGCCATCACCGCACCCGTCGCCGTCGGCTTCGGGCTCGGGGCCCCCGCGCTCGCGGGCTACCTCGCCGGGGCGATCACCGTCGGCACGCTCATGGCGGTCTTCCTCGCCAACTCCGGCGGGGCCTGGGACAACGCCAAGAAGCTGGTCGAGGACGGCCACCACGGCGGCAAGGGCTCCGACGCTCACGCCGCGACGGTGATCGGCGACACCGTCGGCGACCCCTTCAAGGACACCGCCGGCCCGGCGATCAACCCCCTCCTCAAGGTGATGAACCTCGTCTCGGTGCTCATCGCCCCCAGCGTCGTGTCGATGTCCGCGCTGTCCGGCACCCCCAGTTCGATG
>DAIESZ010000023.1 GCA_027346035.1 Propionibacteriaceae bacterium | reverse complement strand
GTCGAGGTGAGCAGCCACATCGTCAAGCAGCGGGGGGTGCTGACCGCGCAGGAGATCGCCGGCGCGGAGCCGAACGCGTTCACCCGCGTCGAACTCATCGAGCGGCTCGGCCCCGGGCACGCCCGATACCGCGTGCTGCCGCGCACGGGGCGTACCCACCAGATTCGGGTCCACCTCAATTCGCTGGGCATCCCGATCGTCGACGACCCGTTCTACCCCGACCTGCTCGACACGGCGCTCGACGACTTCACCCATCCGCTGCAACTGCTGGCGCGCGAGCTGAGCTTCACCGACCCGATCGACGGGCGGCCGCGCACGTTCACCAGCGTCCGGCGACTTTCGATGCCACCGGAGGCGGCCACCTGACGCTCAGGCCACCAGCCCGGCCTCCACCTTCTGCGGGCGGAGCACCTGCACACGGGGAGGCCAGCCGAACCTCAGGCGCACCCGCAGTTGGTCCTGGGTGATGATGAACCACGCGGCCACGACGAACGCGATACCGGTGGCGATGGCGCCGGCGGCGAGTGTCCACCGGGCACCCCAGACCTGGCCGACCCAACCGATGATCGGTGCACCGAGCGGCGTGCCCCCCATGAAGATCGCCATGTAGAGGGCCATCACCCGGCCGCGCATCTCGGGCTCGCAGGCGAGCTGCACGCTCGAGTTCGCCGTCGTGAGCACGGTGAGCGCGAACAGGCCCACCACCACCAGGATGATCGAGTAGGTGAGATAGCTCGGCGCGGCGGCCAGCAGCGCCGTGAACACCGTGAACCCGGCGAGCGAGCCCAGCATGATCCGCAGCCGCGGGCGCGCGCGTCGGGCGGCGATCAACGCGGCCGCCAGGGTACCGATCGCCATGATCGAGCCCAGCAGACCGTACTCGCCGGCACCCTTGTGGAAGACCGTCGTGGCCATCAGCGCATTGGTGATCTGGAAGTTCATGCCGAACGTGCCGAGCATGAAGACGACGAACATCACCAGCATGATGTCGGGCCGGCCGCGGACGTACCGCAGCCCCTCCTTCATCGCGCCGCGCCCCTTGCGCAGCGGCGCGGGGGTGAGTTCGTGGGGGCGCATCAGATACAGGGCCACGATCGGCGCGACGAAGCTCACGCCGTTGATCAGCAGGGCGGGGGCCACGCCGAAGGCGGCGATGACCAGGCCGGAGATGCCCGGCCCGAGCAGTCGGGCCCCGTTGAACGAGGCCGAGTTGAGTCCTACCGCGTTCGGCAGGTAGGTGGTCGGCACCATCTCGGACGCGAACGCCTGCCGGGTGGGATTGTCGAGCGCGCTGATCGCGCCCTGGACGATGGCGAGGACGTAGACGTGCCACAGCTGGACCGACCCGGAGGCCACCAGCAGCCACAGGATCAGGCTCGTCGCCCCCAAGCTCATCGTGGTGCCCATGAGGATGCGCCGCTTGGGGAACCGGTCGGCGATGGCGCCCGCGTAGGGCGCGAGCAGCGCGACGGGGGCGAACTGCAGGCCGGTGACGAGGCCGAGGGCCGCCGAACTGTGATTGGTCAGCTGGGTGAGCTCCAGCCAGTCCTGGGCGACGCGGGCCATCCAGCTGCCGACGTTGGCGACGAACGATCCGGTGAAGTAGAGGCGGTAGTTGTAGAAGCTGAAGGAGGCGAACATTCCCACCGTGTCGGTGGATCTGGACCGGGCGGCGGCGGAGCTCACTTCGCGGCCACCTCCGCGAGGATCTCGACGGCGTCATGCAGGACATCGAGTTGCTCGTCGGTGAGGGTGGCCAATCGTTCGGCCATCCAGGAGTCGCGGCGGGCCAGGGTGCGGGCGACGATCTCGCGGCCCTTGTCGGTGAGGGTGACCATCACCTGGCGGCCGTCGGTGGGATGCGGTGTGCGGGTGATGATGCCGTCGTCCTGCAGACAGTTGAGCGTGCGGGTGATGCTGGGAGTGCTGACCCGCTCGATCTCGGCGATCCGGGTGGGCGTCTTCTCCCCGTCGACCAGACGCGCCATGACGCTGAACTGATGGGGCGCGACCTCGTGGGTGCCCTCGAACCGGACCCGGCGCGAGATGCGCTGGCAGGTGAGACGGACCTGGGTGGCCAGGTCGGACAGATCCGACGCCTCGGACAATTGAGTTGGCATTCAACTACCTTAGTTAATTAGCTGAGGTAGCTATCCTACTCTTGAATCGTCACAAAGACGAGGCCCCGGGGCGATCCATCTCACGATGTGCCCCTCCGACTACGAGACCGGTGGCCGGGCCCTGGGCGGTGGCCGCCCGAACCCGGCCACCGGTCCGCGATGTCGGAGAGATGCCGGTGTGACCGGACGCCGTGGCGCCCCGGAATCAGAGGCTCCGGGCCACCTCGACGACGTGGTCGACGGTGAAGCCGAACTCCTCGAAGCAGGTGGCACCGCTCGCCGAGGCGCCGAAGTGCTCGAGCGAGACGCTCTTGCCTGCCGAGCCGACGTAGCGCGCCCAACCCATCGAGATGCCCGCCTCGACACTCAGCCTCTTGGTGGCCGAACTCGGCAGCACCGACTCGCGATAGGCGTCGTCCTGCTCGTCGAACCATTCCTGGCACGGCATCGACACGACCCGCGTCGGGACGCCGTCGGCCTCGAGCCGCTCCTGGGCCCCGAGCGCGAGCTGCACCTCGGAGCCGGTCGCGATGATGATCAGCTCGGGGGTGGTTGAGGCGTCCTTGAGCACGTAGGCGCCCTTGTCGAGGTTCTCGGCCCCGGCGACGCCGTCGCCGCGAGCGATCGTCGGCACATCCTGGCGGGTGAGGATCAGCCCGGCCGGACCGTCGGTGCGCTTGAGCACCGACAACCACGCCTGGGCCGTCTCGTTGGCGTCCATCGGGCGCACGATCGACAGGCCGGGGATGGCGCGCATCGCGGCGAGATGCTCGACCGGCTGGTGGGTTGGGCCGTCCTCACCGACCCCGACCGAGTCGTGGGTCCACACGAAGATCGACGGCAGCTTCATCAGCGCGGCCAGACGAACGGCCGGGCGCATGTAGTCGGTGAACACGAAGAACGTGCCGCCGTAGCAGCGGGTGAGCCCCGACAGGTTGATTCCGTTGACCACGCCGCCCATGGCGTGCTCGCGAACACCGAAGTGCAGCGTGCGGCCGTACCAGGAGCCGGTGAACTCCTTCGACGACTGCGACGGCGGGAAGAACGAGGGCTCGCCCTTCATCGAGGTGTTGTTCGAGCTGGCGAGGTCGGCCGAGCCGCCCCACAACTCGGGCAGTTGCGGGGCCAGCGCGGTGAGCACCTCACCGGACGCGGCGCGGGTGCTCTTCTTGCCGGGCTCGAACGTCGGGACGCTGAGGTCGGCCGGCAGCGCGCGGGCCGAGGTGCGCGCGAGCAGCGCCGCGGCGTCGGGGTTGGCCGAGGTCCACCCGGCGAAGGTGGCGTTCCACGCCGACCGCAACCGCTTGCCCCGCTCGGCGGCGTTGCGGCGGGCGTAGTCGACGGCCTCCTGGTCGACGGCGAACGGCTCGGGCGCGAAGCCGAGCTCCTTCTTGAGCGCGGCCACCTCCGTGCCACCGAGCTTCGAGCCGTGGACGCTGTGGCTCCCCGCAAGGGTGGGCAGCGGCCAGCCGATGACCGTGGTGACCTTGATGAACGACGGCTTGTCGGTGACCTTCTTGGCCGCCTCGATCGCGTCGTACAGCTCGCCGACCTTCTCTTCATAGGTCGTGCCGCCGTTGGTGAAGTCGACGTGCTGCACGTGCCAGCCGTACGCCTCGTATCGGGCCTGGACGTCTTCGGTGAAGGCGATCTTCGTCTCGCCCTCGATGCTGATCCGGTTGTCGTCGTAGAAGAGGATGAGGTTGCCGAGTTCCTGGGTGGCCGCCAGCGACGACGCCTCGGAGGCGACACCCTCCTGCATGCAGCCGTCGCCGGCGATGCAGTAGACGTAGTGATCGAAGGGGCTCTCACCGGCCGGGGCGTCGGGGTCGAACAGTCCTCGTTCGCGGCGGGCCGCCATCGCCATGCCGACGGCATTCGACACGCCCGCACCGAGGGGGCCGGTGGTGCATTCGATGAAATCGGTGTGCCCGTACTCGGGGTGACCGGGGGTTTTCGAGCCCCAGGTGCGCAGCGACTTGAGATCGTCGAGTTCGAGGCCGGCCCCGACAAGGTAGAGCTCCGTGTACTGCGTGAGGGACGCGTGCCCCGCCGACATCACGAAGCGGTCGCGTCCCAGCCAGTGCGGATCGCTCGGGTCGATCCTCATGACCTTCGCGTAGAGGAGGTACCCGAGCGGCGCCAGCGAGATGGCCGTGCCCGGATGTCCGTTGCCGACCTTCTCGACCGCGTCGGCCGCGAGGATCCGCGCCGTGTCGACGGCACGCTTGTCGAGATCGGTCCAGGAGAGTGGTGTGTTCACGCGGATGTCCTTCGTGATCGGGGGTACTTCGTCGTGGAGGGGTCGACCCGATCCTATCGGCGGCGCCGAAATTCGGCCGGTGACGACCATCCACTTGCACTGTCTTGCACTGCGGTCCATCTTTTCGGACTGATGGCGAAACAAAATCTAGCGCGCCATCCGAACGCCGTGCACCCCGCCCAAGCAGCGGAGCCCGCCGGCGCGGGGCGGGCCCTGACGACGCTGGCGCGGGGCCTAGATTTGGGCGCATGCCGTTGTCGATCCGCCCAGCCGCCGACGCCGACCTGCCCGCCATCACCGCGATCTACAACGACGCCGGAGTGGGCACCACGGCCAGCTACGACCTCGAACCGGTGTCACTCGACAGCCGGCGGTCCTGGTTCGAGCAGCGTTCTCGGGCGGGCTTCCCGATCGTCGTCGCCGAGCTCGACGGGCGGGTCATCGGCTACGCCTCCTACGGACCATTCCGCGACAAGGCCGGATACGCCTACACGGTGGAGCACAGCGTCTACGTTGCCCGGGACGCCCGCCAGCGCGGAGTGGGACAGGCGCTGATGGCCGACCTCGTTTCCCATGCGCGCGATCGCGGGGTGCACGTGATGATCGGCGTGCTCGACGCCGACAACGCCGCCAGCATCGCGTTCCACCGCAGGCTCGACTTCGCCGAGGTCGCACGGCTGCCGCAGGTGGGCCGCAAGTTCGGACGCTGGCTCGACGTCGTGATGGTGCAACTCACGCTTCCGGTCCCCGAGCCGGACTGAGGCCGGGCGGGGTCGCCTGTCGGGCCTCAGGACGCCGGGCCGCTCACCGCGTCGAGGCGCGCCGCCAGCGCGGCACGGGCGCCCTCGAGGTGCTGCCGCATCATCCGCTCCGCGGCGGGGGCGTCGCCCGCTTCGAGCGCGTCGAGAATCGCGCGGTGCTCCCCCGCGATCCGGTCGCGGCCGAGGGCCCAGCGCGACTGGGTCATCGAGAGGTGGATCTCGCCGCTGAGCCCGGCGTAGAGACGTGAGAGCCGCGGGCTGCCCACGGCGTCGACGAGGGCCCGGTGGAATCCGAGGTCGGCCGCCACGAACACGCTGGGCGGGGCGTCGGCGTCGACGACCGAGAGCCTGTCGATCGCCTGTCCGGCCCCCGCGGGCAGCGAGCCGCGCCCGGCCAGCAGCGCGACGACCCCCAGTTCGAGCGGAGTGCGCACGAGGAAGAGGTCGTCGACGTCGGCCCGGGACAGGATCGGCACCCGCGCCGACTTGTGCGGCTCCCGGCGCAGCAGGCCTTCCTGCACGAGCAGCGTGATGGCGGTCTGCGCCGTGGGGCGCGAGACGTCGTACTCCTCCGCCACGGCGTTCTCGGACAGGCCGACGCCGGGATCGATGAGCCCGTCGAGCACCCGTTCGCGCAACGTGGCCGACAGGGCGTCGACCAGCGACACCGTCTGAAGTTTCCTGGCCTGTGCCATCTCTTCCTCACCCGGCCCGGCGGGCCGTTCACCGGCCAACACTGTAGCGGCTATCGGAGATCGTCTGACAACTCTATTGACAGACAAGTTTACTTGTCATACATTTTCACGCATCGTGGCCCACACGATCCAGCACAAAGGAGTGCCGATGTTCCACCTTGTCAACAACCCCGTCGCGGGGTCGCTCCCGCTCTCCGCCCTGGTCGCAGCGCTGCCGCTGCTGGCTCTGTTCGTCCTTCTCGGCGCCATGCGATGGAAGGCGTGGCAGGCGGGGCTCGCGTCCCTGGTCGTCGCGCTCGCCGTCGCGGTGATCGGCTTCCGGATGCCGGTGGGTCAGGCGCTGCTCGCGGGCGGCGAGGGCGCGGCCTTCGGCCTGTTCCCCATCACCTGGATCGTGCTCACCGCGATCTGGATCTTCCGCCTCACCGAGCTCACCGGCTATGACCTCGTGCTGCGCCGGGCCTTCGGGTCCCTGTCGCCCGACCACCGCGTGCAGGCGGTGCTCATCGCGTTCTGCTTCGGCGCCCTGCTCGAGGCCCTGGCCGGCTTCGGAACGCCGGTGGCCGTCACGGCCGTCATGCTGATGGCGCTCGGACTGCGTCCGATCAAGGCCGCCTCGGTCGCACTGGTCGCCAACACGGCGCCGGTCGCCTTCGGCGCCATCGCGGTGCCGATCACGACCCTCGGCAAGATCACGGGCCTCGATCCCGCCACCATCGGCGCGATGGTCGGACGTCAGACCCCGATCCTGGCCGTGCTCGTGCCGCTCATGCTGGTGATCATGGTCGACGGACGCCGCGGCCTGCGCCAGGCCTGGCTGCCGGCCCTGGTCGGTGGCCTCGGCTTCGGCGGCGCCCAGTTCCTCAGTTCCAACTTCTTCAACTACCAGGTCGCCGACATCATCGCCGCGATCACCGGAGCCCTGGCCGTCGTCATCCTGCTGCGGGTCTGGCAGCCGGTGCAGGTGCTGAGCGCCGACACCGGGGTGAGCGAGAGCGTCCTGGTGACGGCCGGCGTCGCGGTCGGCACCCGCACCGGATCCCCCGCCTCGCGCGGCACGGGCACCCCGGACGCCGGCTCCGGTGGGCTCGCCGGTGCATCACGGCTCGGCTCGGGCGAGGCGCTGATGGCGTTCGCGCCCTACCTGATCGTCGTGGTGCTGTTCACCGCGGTGTCGTTCGGCCCGCTCAAGACCTTCCTCGACGCGCACTCCGGCTGGAAGTTCGCCTGGCCGGGGCTGCACGTCGCCGACGCCGCCGGCAAGCCGCTCGGAGCGACCACCTTCAACCTCAACCTCTTCTCCGCCGCGGGCACGGTGCTGCTGATCGCCGGACTGCTGACCGCCCTGCTCTACCGCGTCTCGCTGAGCAGGGCCGCGATGGCGCTGGTCAGGGTCGTCGTGCAGTTCCGCTACACGATCCTCACGGTGGTGTCGGTGCTGGCGCTCGCCTACGTCATGAACCTGTCGGGCCAGACCGTCACCCTCGGCGTGGCGTTCGCCTCCACCGGGGCGTTCTTCGCGTTCCTGTCACCGGTCGTGGGCTGGATCGGCGTCGCGGTCTCCGGATCGGACACGTCGTCGAACTCGCTGTTCGGCCTGCTCCAGACCACCGCCGCCCACCAGACCGGCATCAGCCCGTACCTGCTTGCTGCGGCGAACAGCTCCGGCGGCGTCCTCGGCAAGATGATCTCGCCGCAGAACCTGGCCATCGCGGCGGCCGTCGTGGGCATGGAGGGCCAGGAGAGCGTGCTGTTCCGCAAGGTGATCTGGTGGAGCCTTGGCATGCTTGCAGGCATGTGCGTTCTCGTGTTCCTCCAGTCCACCCCGGTGCTCGGCTGGATGCTGGTGAAGTGAGCCGATGATGACCAGTTCCCTCGTGTCCTCCACCGGGATCGCGGCCTTCGCCGACGCCCTCGCCGACGCCGACCGCCTGCGCTCCCGGGCCACCGACCGGCTGAAGATGGCCCACGACGCGTCGCACTACTCGCTGGTACCCCGGGCGGTGGCGATCCCCGTGGACGCCGCCGAGGTCGGGCGGCTGTTCGCGGCGTCGGCGGGCAGCGGAATTCCGCTCACCTTCCGGTCGGGCGGCACCAGCCTCAGCGGCCAGGCGGGCACCGAGGGGATCCTGGTCGACACCCGGCGCCACTTCCGCGACATCGAGGTCCTCGACGGTGGCGCCCGGGTGCGGGTGGGGCCCGGCGCGACGGTGCGCCAGGTGAACGCCCGGCTCGCCCGGCACGGACGAAAACTCGGCCCCGACCCGGCCAGCGAGATCGCCTGCACGCTGGGGGGCGTGGTCGCCAACAACTCCAGCGGCATGGCGTGCGGCACCGCGGCCAACACCTACAACACCCTCGACTCACTGGTCATGGTGCTGCCGAGCGGCACGGTCGTCGACTCCGCCGCCCCCGACGCCGACGAGCGGCTGCGCGCCCTCGAACCCGCGCTCCACGAGGGCCTGGCCCGGCTCCGCGACCGGGTCCGCGCCAACCCGGCGTCGGTTCGGCTGATCGAGCACCAGTTCGCGATGAAGAACACCATGGGCTACGGGCTGAACTCGTTCCTCGACCACACCCGGCCGGTCGACATCCTCGCCCACCTCGTGGTCGGCAGCGAGGGGACCCTCGCGTTCATCGCCTCGGTCGTCATGCGCGCCGTGCCGCTGCTGCCGCACGCCATGACCGG
Source organism: Propionibacteriaceae bacterium (assembly GCA_027346035.1). Lineage (GTDB taxonomy): Bacteria > Actinomycetota > Actinomycetes > Propionibacteriales > Propionibacteriaceae > JAJYQH01. The sequence continues at coordinate 2,184 of DAIESZ010000023.1, read as the reverse complement.
CCTGCTGGTGTTCGACGACCTGGCCGGCGCCACCGGCGCGTTGCCCGCCCTCGTCGGCACGGCGCCCGCGACGATCGAACTCATGGACGCCGCCTCGCTGCGCGTCGCCCGGGCCGACCCCGACGCGGATGCCGCGCTGCGCAGCATCGCGGTCGACCGGCACGCGGCGCTGCTCATCGAGTACCAGGCGGAGACCGTCGAGGAGGTGCGTGCCCGCAGCGCCGCGGCGTCCCCGGCCCTGTCGCGGCTGCGGCTGGCCGCGCCCGTCGACCTCACCGCCGACCCCTCGGCCCGCGCCGCCCTGTGGCACACCCGCAAGGGCCTGTACGCCACGGTCGCCGGGGCCCGGCCGTCGGGCACCACCGCGTTGCTCGAGGATGTCGTCGTGCCGGTGCCGGCCCTGCTCGACACCTGCGAGCGGCTCACCGGGCTGTTCGACCGGCACGGTTTCGACGACGCCGTGATCTTCGGCCACGCCAAGGACGGCAACATCCACTTCATGCTCACCGACCGGCTCGGGGGTCCGATGACCCGGCTCGAGGCGTTCACCGAGGACATGGTCGAGTTGATCCTCGGAGCCGGTGGCTCGCTCAAGGCCGAGCACGGCACCGGGCGGATGATGGCCGGCTACGTCCGCCGACAGTACGGCGAGGAACTGTACGAGGTGATGCGCGGGCTCAAGGCGCTGTGCGATCCGCGGGGCGTGCTCAACCCCGGAGTGATCCTCACCGACGACCCGCGTGCGCACACGCGCAACCTCAAGACCACCCCGACCGTCGAGCACGAGGTCGACCGGTGCGTCGAGTGCGGCTACTGCGAACCGGTGTGCCCGAGCCGCGACCTCACGACCACCCCTCGGCAGCGGATCGCGCTGCGTCGGGAGGCCGAACTCGCCCGGCAGGCGGGCGATCTGGAGACGGTGCGACAACTGGACGCGGAGTACGGCTACGAAGCGGTCGACACCTGCGCGGTCGACGGCATGTGCGAGACTGCGTGCCCGCTGCACATCAACACCGGCGACCTCATCAAGCGGCTGCGGGCCGAGCGGGCGAATCCCCTCGTCAGCAGCGGGTGGACGGTGGCTGCGAAGCACTGGGGTGCGCTGACCACCGTGGCGTCGGCCGCGATGAACCTCACCCGCGCCCTGCCCGACGGCGTCGTCACCGCCCCGAACCGGCTCGCCCGGCGGGTCGTCGACCCCGACCTGCTGCCGCTCTGGTCGCCGGAACTGCCCGGAGGCGGTGCGGCGAGACCCTCCGGCGGGACGGCCGGGGCCCCCTCCGGCTCCGGCGCCGGGGTCCGCGAGGTCGTGTACTTCACGGCCTGCGTCGGGAGCATGTTCGGGCCGAGTGCGCAGGGTCCCGGCGTCCGGTCGGCGCTCGAGTCGCTGTGTTCCCGGGCCGGCGTCACGCTGCTGTTCCCCCATGACCTGCCGGGACTGTGCTGCGGGACACCGTGGCGCTCGAAGGGCATGACCACGGGGGCACACGAGATGGAGCACCGACTACTGGAGTCGCTGTGGCGGGCGACCCGCGGGGGCGAACTCGACATCGTCTGCGACGCGTCGTCGTGCACCGAGGGGGTACGCCAGAGCATTGAGAAGGCCGCAGCCTCGCAGGGAAGCCGGTATGCCGCCCTGCGGGTGCGCGACGCCGTGAGCTTCGTCGCCGAGCAGGTGCTGCCCCACCTGCCCCCGGCCCGCCGGATCGGCTCGCTCGCGCTGCACCCGACCTGCTCCACCACCCGGATGGGGATCAACGACGCGCTGCGCACGGTCGCGGACGCCGTCGCCGAACGGGTGGTCGTGCCTGACACCTGGGGTTGCTGCGGCTTCGCCGGAGACCGGGGCATGCTGCACCCCGAGTTGACGGCGTCCGCCACCGCGGCCCAGGGCCGGGAGGTCGCCGAGGGCGGTCACGACGCGCACGCCTCGTCGAACCGCACCTGCGAGCTCGGCCTGACCCGAGCCACGGGCAAGCAGTACCAGCACCTGCTGGAACTGCTCGACCGGACCACGACTCCTGTGGATGCGGGGGTTCCCGCGCCGCCGCTCAGCGCCCCGCCCCGCTGACGGATCGGCCCCGCCGACCGATCCGGGCCGGTGCGGGATCCGGGCCGGTGCGGGACCCGGGCCGGTGAAGGATCCGGGCCGCGGAAAGGCCGATCGGCGCCGATCTTCCCGAA
>DAIESZ010000380.1 GCA_027346035.1 Propionibacteriaceae bacterium | reverse complement strand
CGGCACGGTCATGGTCGCCTCGCGCGAGCAGACCCCGGCCGGGCAGGGGCCGCTGTCGCGGTGGGTCCTGCTTCACGTCACCGTCAAGGCCGGCACCTTCGACATCGGCGCGCAGGTCGACACCGCGACCGACAACGGCGTGGCGACCTGGTCGCAGTCGTGCACCGCGGACAACGGCGGGGCGCAGAGCGGGCGCGCCTGCACGCCCATCACGGTCACCGCCACCGAGGGCATCTGGTCGCGGGTCTACACCACCCAGGCTGGGCGCCGCACGCTCACCCTGGCCGCCACGCTGCCGACCGGTGACACCCTGCACCTGGTCGTCGACAACTACACCGAGCGGGCCGGCGGGGCAAAGGTGGTGGGCCCGGCCTGGAACACCACGGGCATCACGGCCGCCACCCTGCGCGACGCCGCCGCCACGGTGACCGGAACCAGGTAGAGCGCATGATGCGGCCAGGAGCGGGCCGGCCGGATGGCGGTGGAGGTGGGATTTGAACCCACGGAGAGGTTGCCCCCTCACACGCTTTCGAGGCGTGCGCCCTCGGCCACTAGGCGACTCCACCGCGGGCAAGCCTACCGGACGTCGCCGGGCACCTCATCGTCCCGGCGGCCGAAGAACCGCGACAGCAGCGCCCCGCACCGATCGGCCAGCACCCCGCCGATCACCTCCGGCCGGTGGTTGACCCGGCGGTCGCGCACGAGGTCCCACAGCGAGCCGACCGCACCCGCCTTGGGGTCGTAGGCGCCGAAGACGATCCGGTCGACCCGGGCCAACACCGAGGCGCCGGCGCACATCGCGCACGGCTCGAGGGTCACCACGAGGGTGCAGCCGTCCAGGCGCCACTGACCGGCCACCGCGGCGGCCGCGCGCAGCGCGACGATCTCGGCGTGGCCGGTCGGATCCCCGGTCGCCTCCCGCACGTTGTGCCCGCGCCCGAGGACATCGGCGTCCGGCCCCACCAGCAGTGCACCGACCGGCACATCGCCGGGCAGCGCCCGCTCGGCCTCGGCCAGCGCCTCGCGCATCAGCGCCCCCCACCGCCGGTCCGCAGGTGAGGGCGAGACGGTCAGCGCATCCCCTCGAGCAGGTCGGCGAAGCCGGCCGCGCCGGCGATGGCCGACACGGCCTCCAGCGGCGGCAGCGGATCCTCGCCGCAGTACTCGAGCAAGGCGGACGCCGGTGACCCCAGGTCGTCGAGCAGGTCGGGATCGCCGCCCGGCTGGGTGTCACCGCCGACCTCGTCGGCGTCGACCGGCTCGGCCACCGTCACGCCGAGCAGCTCGCCGTAGCGGCTGCGGGCAGCCGAGTCGAGGTCGGAGACGAAGATGCGGGCCTCCTCCTCGTCGTCGACCCGCACGACAGCCCACCATTCGTCCTCGCGCTCGACGAGCAGCAGCACGGGACGGGCGGCGCCGGCGGCCTCTGTCAGCAGCGTCCCGAGTTCCTCGACGTCGGCGGCGCTGTCGACGTCGACGTCGAGGGCCTTCCAGCGGGATCCGGCGCGCGCCACCGCGGCCGTGTAGTACGCCATCAGCTCACTCCACCATCAGCTCACACACGCGGGGCAGCTCATCGGGGCAGTTCACACGACGGTGGCGTCGACGACGCGGTGGAACAGCGCGCCGGCACCGATCCGATCGGCGATCGACTGCAGCATCTCATCGGGGTAGAGCTCGGGGTCGCCGCACAGGGCGGCCACCTCCATCGACTCCATGCCCAGTTCGGCGAACATGTCGAGATCACCCGCCGGGGTCACGGCATCGAGGTCATCGGCCTCCGACGGCTGGAGCCCGAGCCTGTCGAGCACCTCACCGGCCAGCTCCCACTCCCGGGCGGCGGTGACGTCGGAGAGCAGGAACTGCTCGTGCCGGCCGGTGCAGCGCAGGGCCACGAAGAAGTCGTCGGCCACCGAGACGAGCACGATCGTGCCGGCCTCGGACGGCTGCTGGCGGGCGACGGCCAGCAGCGCGACCAGGTCGCCGGCAGACCGCTCGGGAAGGCCGGTGGCCTGCCATGCGGAGTCCTCGCGCCACAGCAGCACCGCGAAGTCGACGGCCGAGTCGGCACGGTCGTCGCGCCCGCCCGGCCCACCGCGACCGGGGTCACCGGAGTCACCCCCCGAGCCACCCCCTGGCCCGCGTACCGGACCCCTCTGTGCGCCCATCGCCACACCTCTCGTGCCTCGGCCCCGCCTGCTGCGGCCTGACGCCCGGCGGTGGCAGTCTGGCTGGCTTCCCTGGTGATCGTGGCAGAAACCCGCACACTTGGGCAGGCCCATGTGCCCAACCCGACGCGGTCGAGCCGATACGGTCGAGGCATGCGGATCCGCGCCGTCGATCACCCCCTCGTGGCCCACAAGCTGACCGTCCTGCGCAACGCCGGCACCGACTCGCCGACGTTCCGCCGGCTGGCCGACGAGCTCGTGACCCTGCTCGCCTACGAGGCGACCCGCGACGTGCGCACGGCGTCCGTGCAGATCAACACCCCGGTGGCCCCGACCTCCGGGGTGAAGCTGGCGCCGCCGAAGCCGCTGGTGGTGCCGATCCTGCGGGCCGGGTTGGGCATGCTCGACGGCATGACCCGGCTGCTGCCCACCGCCGAGGTCGGGTTCCTCGGCATGGTGCGCAACGAGGACACCCTGCGGCCGGTCACCTACGCCAGCCGGCTGCCCGACGACCTGTCCGGCCGGCAGTGCTACGTGCTCGACCCGATGCTCGCCACTGGCGGCACGCTGATCGCCGCGGTGCGGCTGCTGATCGACCGCGGCGCCGACGACATTACCTGCATCACCCTGCTCGCCGCCCCCGAGGGGCTGGCGGCGATGGATGCGGCCTTCGGGGCGGACGCCGATCACCCCGGGGTGCCGGTCACGATCGTGACCGCAGCCATCGACGAGCGGCTCAACGAGCGCGGGTACATCGTGCCCGGGCTGGGCGACGCCGGCGACCGGCTGTACGGGATCGTCTGAGCCCTGCAGCCCCGCACTCCCCCTCGTACGTGATCGTGAGCGCTGGCGGAGCCGGAAACCGGCGCGCCAGCGCTCACGATCACCCTAAGGGGCGGGGAAGCCCCACCGGACTACATGTTCTTGATGGCCCCCACGACCTTGGTCAGCGAGTCCTTCGCGTCACCGAACAGCAGCGTCGTCTTGGGGTCGTACAGCAACTCGTTCTCGATGCCCGCGAACCCGGGACGCATCGAGCGCTTCATGAACACGATGTTCGTGGCCTGGTCGACGTTGAGGATCGGCATCCCGTAGATCGGTGCGCTCGGGTCGGTGCGCGCCGCCGGGTTCACCACGTCGTTGGCCCCGATCACGACGGCCACGTCGGTCGACGCGAACTCGCCGTTGACCTCGTCCATCTCCTTGAGCTGCTCGTACGGCACGTTCGCCTCGGCGAGCAGCACGTTCATGTGCCCCGGCATACGCCCGGCCACCGGGTGGATCGCGTACTCGACGGTCACCCCGCGGGAGGCCAGCAGATCGGCCAGCTCGCGCACCGTGTGCTGGGCCTGCGCCACCGCCAGGCCGTAGCCCGGCACGATGATCACCTTGTGGGCGTAGGCGAGCAGGATCGCGATGTCCTCCGGACCCGCCGAGCGCACCGGACGGGCCTCCGAGGGACCGCCAGCCGTGCTCGCCTTGGCCGTGAACGCCCCGAACAGGATGCTCACCACCGACCGGCCCATCGCCTGGGCCATCAGCCGGGTGAGGATCGTTCCGGAGGCACCGACCAGGGTGCCGGCGACGATCAGCAGCGTGTTGTTGAGCAGGTAGCCGCTGGCCGCCACCGTCAGCCCGGTGAACGCGTTGAGCAGCGAGATCACGATCGGCACGTCCGCCCCGCCCACGGGCAGCACGAACAGCACGCCGAGCACCAGCGACAGGGCCAGCAGCGCGACTACAAGCGCCGTGTTACCGGTGGGCAGCACCGCAATCGCCGCGGCCAGGGTGGCCACCGCCACGAGCGCGGACACGTACTTGCCACCGGGCAGCACCACCGGGCGGGTGGTCATGAGCTCCTGCAGCTTGGCGAAGGTCACCGCGGAACCGGCGAAGCTCACCGAACCGATCAGGATCGAGAACACCGTGGCGACCAGGCTGCCGACCGGGTCGGTGTGCCCGGACTTGAGGAACTCGGCCAGGGCGACGACCGCGGCGGCGCCACCACCGACGCCGTTGAACAGCGCCACCAGCTGGGGGATCGCCGTCATCTTCACCCGGCGCGCGGCCCACACTCCCGGCACGACGCCGATCAGCATGGCGACGTAGATCATCCAGACGTGGCTGAGGTTGCCGGAGATCAGGACGACGATGACCGCGATCAGGGCGCCGATGGCGCCGATCATGTTTCCGTTGCGCGCGGACGGCGGTGAGGACAGCCCCTTCAGGGCGAGGATGAACGCCACCGCCGCCACGAGGTAGGCGAGGCTGACGGCATTGGCGCTCACTTGTCACTCCCCGCGGACGCGCGAGCGCCCGGCTTCTTGCCCTTGAACATCTCGAGCATCCGGTCGGTCACGACGAACCCGCCGACCATGTTCACGGTGGCCAGCACGATGGCGAACAGGCCGAGCCAGAGCTCGATCGCGTTGTCGGCATGGCCGGCCACCAGGATCGCGCCGACCAGGATCACGCCGTGGATGGCGTTGGCGCCGGACATCAGCGGCGTGTGCAGGATCGTCGAGACCTTCGAAACCACCTCGAAGCCGACGAACACGGCCATCACGAAGATCGTGAGGAGGGCCATACCTTCGCTCACGAGGTCACCTCCCCGAGTAGCTCGGCGGTCGGCGCATGGCGCACCGTGCCGTCGTGAGTCACGCAGCACCCGGCGATGATCTCGTCGTCGAAGTCGAGCTTGAGCGCGCTGTCGGCGACCATGAGCATCAACAGGTTGAGCAGGTTCTTGCTGTACAACCGGCTCGCGTCTACCGGCATCGAGGACGGCACGTTCTGCCCACCCCAGATGACCACGTCGCCATGGCGGACCAGCTCCCCGGGCTTGGACAGCTCGCAGTTGCCGCCGGTCTCGGCGGCCAGGTCAACCACGACCGTGCCGGGCTTCATCGCCTCGACCATCGCCGTGGTGACCAGCAGCGGAGCGCGCCGACCGGGCACGGCCGCAGTGGTGATCACTGCGTCGGCCTTGGCCAGGTACGGCGTGAGCAGCTCGCGCTGCCGCTGGGCGCGGTCCTCGGTCATCTCGCGGGCGTAACCGCCGCTGCCTTCGAGCGACTCGAGCTCGAGCGTGATGAACGTGGCGCCCATGCTGCGCACCTCGTCGGCGGAGGCGGGCCGGACGTCGTAGGCATCGACGACGGCGCCCAGGCGGCGGGCGGTCGCGATCGCCTGCAGCCCCGCCACGCCCGCGCCGAGCACGAGCACCCGCGCCGGGGCGATGGTGCCCGCCGCGGTCATGAACATCGGGAAGAACGTGGGCAGGTTCTGCGCGGCGACCAGCACGGCGCGGTAGCCGGCCACGAGGGCCTGCGAGGTCAGCGCGTCCATCGACTGGGCCCGCGAGATTCGCGGCAGCAGCTCGATGGAGAACGCGGTGATCTTCTTGGCGGTCAGCCGGCGAACCTGGTCGAGCGAGGCGGCCACCGGCAGGAAGCTGATGGTCACCGCCCCCGCGTGCAGGCGGTCGATCTGATCGACGGTGAGTGGCTGGACGGATAGGACCACGTCGGCATCGGCCAGCACGTCGCCGTCGCGCACTTGCGCGCCGACGTCGGTGTAGGCCTGGTCCGAGGCGAACGTATGGCGACCCGCGCCCGACTCGACAACGACGTCGAACCCGGCCTGAATCAGCCGGGGGACGACCTCGGGCACGACCGCGACGCGCCGCTCGTGCGGACTGGTCTCGGCAGGTACGGCAAGAATCACGACGTCAAACTACCGGGCCGACCCCCTCCTCGCACGGGACCTTCGTCACTAACCCGCGGCCGTTCCGCCTGTCAAGCCTGCCGCCCGCCTGATCCACCCACCCGGATGGTCGATCACGTCGCGGATCACCGTGCCGGCCGCGCCGCGCACCGCGGCCTCCCCATGCAGCTGCGAGACGAGCACCCGGGGGTCGCGCCAACCCCGGGTGAGCACCCGGGCGGAAAGCTGCGTGGTGATCTCCGGCGCCAGCCAGGTGGCGAGCCGGGCGTAGAGCCCACCCAACACCACCGTGTCGACGTCGACGACGTTGCACAGCCCGGCCACCGCCAG
>DAIESZ010000378.1 GCA_027346035.1 Propionibacteriaceae bacterium | reverse complement strand
CTGATCCGCGGGGGGGTCGGTGTACACCACGCGGGGATGCTGCCGCGCTACCGGCGCCTGGTCGAGACCCTCGCGCAGAGGGGGCTGCTCGGGGTGATCTGCGGCACCGACACCCTCGGCGTCGGCATCAACGTGCCGATCCGCACCGTGTTGTTCACCCAGCTCACCAAGTACGACGGACGCCGGCAGCGCGTGCTGCGCGCCCGCGAGTTCCACCAGATCGCCGGGCGCGCCGGTCGCGCCGGGTTCGACACGGTCGGGTATGTCGTGGCCCAGGCCCCCGAGCACACGATCGAGAACGAGAAGGCGCTCGCGAAGGCGGGCGACGACCCGAAGAAGCGGCGCAAGGTGCAGCGCAAGAAGCCCGCGCCCGGGGAGGTCAGCTACAACGAGCAGACCTTCGACAAGCTGGTCTCCGCCGAACCCGAGCCGCTGTACGGGCGGCTGCGGATCACCCACTCGGTGCTGCTCAACCTGCTCGAACGCGACGAGGACACCGTCACCGCGGTGGTGCGCCTCGTGAGCGAGTCGACACCCGACGAGGCCAGGCGGCGTCCGCTCTACCGCCGGGCACTGAGCCTGGGACGGTCGATGCTGGCCAGTGGCGTGGTCGTGCGGCTCGACCAGCCGACCGCGGGTGGACGCCGGTTCGCCCTGTCCCCCGACCTGCAGCACGAGTTCGCTCTGAACCAGCCGCTGTCGGCGTTCGCGGTGGCCGCGTTCGACCTGCTCGACCCCGATTCCGCCGAGTACACGCTCGACCTGGTGAGTGTGGTCGAGTCGACGCTCGAGAATCCGCTGCAGGTGCTGTTGTCCCAGCAGTTCCGCGCCCGCGGCCAGGCGGTGGCCGAGATGAAGGCCGACGGGGTCGACTACGAGGACCGGATGGCGCAGCTGGAGGAGATCCGCTGGCCCGAGCCCCTCGGAGAGCTGCTCGGGCACGCGTTCGACGTCTACCGCGGCCGCCATCCGTGGTTGTCGCCCGACGACCTCAAGCCGAAGTCGGTGGTGCGCGAGATGGTCGAGCGAGCCATGACGTTCGGCCAGTATGTCGGCTTCCACAAGCTGCAACGCACCGAGGGGCTATTGCTGCGCTATCTCACCGACGCCTACCGGGCGCTGCGCCAGACCGTGCCCGAGTCGGTGCGCACCCCCGAGTTCGACGACATCGTCGAGTGGCTCGCCGAGATGATCCGGATCACCGATTCGTCCCTGCTCGACGAGTGGGAGGCGCTCACCCATCCGACCGAGGGCCTCGACGCCTCGCCGCCGCCCGAACGCGCCCTCTCGGGCAACGAACGGGCGGTGCGGGTGCTCGTGCGCAATGCGATGTTCCGCCGGGTGCAGCTCATCGCCGTCGACGACCTCGACGACCTCGCCCGACTCGACGGCGACGACACGACCTTCACGGCGTCCGACTGGGACGCCGCCCTCGACAGCTACTACGCCGAGCACGACCGGGTGCTGCTCGACGCCGATGCCCGCGGCCCGCGCATGCTGCGTATCGAGCCGGACGCCGGCGGGCGCACGTGGCAGGTGCACCAGATCGTCGCCGACCCCGAGGGGAACCACGACTGGCAGATCCACGCGGTGGTCGACCTCGACGCGAGCGACGAGCGCGACGAACTGGCCCTGCGGGTCGTGCGCTTCGGCCGAGTCTGACCCGGCACGCCCGCCCGCGGGTAGCGTTGTCGACGGACGCCGCGACCAGTCGACCTATCACCGCGACGGCGGCGTCCGGGTGGCGCGGCGGGCCACGAACACGGCGAGGAGGCCGGTATGCGGGTGACCAGTTCATCGTTCAGCGACGGCGGGACGATCGATCCGCGGTACGCGGAGCAGGGCTGCGGCGGGCAGAACGTGCGCCCGGCCCTGATGTGGGAGGACGCTCCAGAGGGCACGAAGAGCTTCGCGATCACGATCTACGACCCGGACGCCCCCACCGGCTCGGGCTGGTGGCACTGGGTCGTGGTCGACATCCCGGCCGGGGTCACCTACCTCGGCGAGGACGCCGCCCTCCCGGCGTCCGCCCGCGAGTGGGTCAACGACTACGGCTACCCCGGTTACGGAGGCGCGTGCCCCCCGCCCGGCCCGGCCCACCACTACATCCATACGGTGCACGCGCTGCCGTTCGAGCGGATCCCCGTCGACGACGGCACCCCGAGCGCGCCGCTCCGGTTCACGATCCTCGCGAACGAGCTGGCCAGCGCGTCGATCACCGGCCTGTTCGCGTCGGGCGGACAGGGCTGATCGAATCCCCCCGCCCGCCTGCTGACAAGGCGATTCTGCATCTCGGAGACCCCGGTTCCCGCCGTCGCGGGGCAACGAACCGGGGTTTCTGAGTTTTTCTCAGTATTTTGGGATGAATGAGTGACCGACATGCCGCCCCACGGCGACCCTCGACTCCCTCACCGGACTGCGCTTCATCGCCGCCGCACTGGTCGTGCTCTACCACGCCTCCATGTGGAGCGTGCACGGTCACAATCCCGGACGCGGTCCGCTCGAGATCGGCTACGTCGGCGTCACGTTCTTCTTCATCCTGTCGGGTTTCGTGCTCACCTGGACCCATCGTCGCCACGACACCCCTCGAGAGTTCTGGTCCCGACGACTGGCCCGGATCTACCCGGTGCACCTGCTGACGTTCGCCGTGGCGGTGGTTCTCGTCGTCCTCGGCGTCGGCGACATCCAGCGCCGTCGGGGCGGCTGGCTGGCACAGATCCTCCTGATGCAGTCGTGGGCGCCCGGCCCCGGCGCCCTCACCTACAACTCGGTCGCCTGGTCGCTGTCGGACGAGGCGTTCTTCTACTTCCTGTTCCCGTTCCTCATCGCGGTGCGGCCGCTGCGCCGGCGACCTGCGCTGCTGGCGGCGCTTGCGGGCCCCGTGGCTGGTCCACCTCGGGCAGTGGTCGTTCGCGCTCTCCATGGTGCACGAACTCGTCATGCGCCTGGCCAACTCGGCCGGCGCGCGGGGCGACCGCGCCTGGGACTTCCTGGCCTACCTGGTGGTGGGTGTCGCCTCCGTCGGGATCGCCGGGGCGATCTACCGCTGGTACGAGCGCCCGCTGGAGCGGGCGCTGCGGGCGAGCCTCGTCCCCGCCCCACCTGCCCCGGCTCCCGAACCAGCCCACGCGAGGATCCCGAACCGCGCCGATCACCGATCCGGCGTGCCCCACCGCCCGTGATCGGTGACGCCGGTCAGCGGGCCTGCTGGATCCGCAGCAGGTTGCCCGCTGGGTCGCGCACGGAGCAGTCCCGGATGCCGTAGGGCTGATCGGTCGGTTCCTGAACGACCTCGACGCCGGCGGCCTGCAACCGCGCGAACAGTGCGTCGAGGTCGGAACTGGCGAGGTTCAGGCTCGCAAAGGTGCCCTTGGCCATCATTTCGGCGACCATTCGGCGCTCGTCGTCGGTGAGTCCGGGCGTCGCCTGCGGCGGGTAGAGCACGATCGAGACGTCGGCCTGTCCGGCGGGGCCGACGGTGATCCAGTGCATGCCCTGGAAGCCGACGTCGCCCCGCACCTCGAAGCCGAGGGTGTCGCGATAGAAGGCGGTGGCCGCCTCGGGGTCGTCCTGCGGCAGGAAGGTTTCGTGAATGGTGAGGGTCATGCGTCCACGCTAGGGGCGCGGGCGGCGGGGCGCTTCTCGATTCCTGACCGGCCTGGTCACCTGTTTGGCAACGCATGGCGCCATGCCCGGCGTCGGGGGCGCGCTGCGGCGGTACTCGCTCGGCGACATGCCCACGAGTTCCGAGAACCGGGTGCTGAACGTGCCGAGCGAGCCGTAACCGACCGCGAAACACACCTCGGTCACGCTGAGATCTCCGCGCTGCAGCAGGGCCATCGCCCGCTCGATCCGCCGGGTCATGAGATAGGCGTACGGCGACTCGCCGTACGCGGCCCGGAACTGCCGGCTGAGGTGGCCGGCGGACATGTGCACGCCGCGAGCCAGGGCCTCGACGTCCAGCGGCTCGGCGTACTCGCGGTCCATCCGGTCCCGCACGCGGCGCAGCGCCGCGAGGTCGCGCAGCCGCGGTGCGGAGGCTGCGCTGGTGGTCACGACCTGGATCGTAGTCGTCGGATGGCCGGTCCGTTCGTGGTCAGTGGGCAGTTCGGCGTGGTCCGGGCGCATGCCATCACTCCAGGTGCGCCGGCCGTGACCGGGTGTTCGTCGCCGCCGACCGTGCCG
>DAIESZ010000355.1 GCA_027346035.1 Propionibacteriaceae bacterium | reverse complement strand
CACTGAACAGCACGCACACCGCACCCACCACACCCGCGATGGGCCCGACGGGCCGGTCAGAAGCCGTCCCCGGTGGGGCGCCGATCGCGCCGCCACCGAAGCTGCGCCGCCGGCCGATGCTCGTGGTGGCCTCCATCGCGGCGATCTGCCTCGGCGCGCTGCTCGCCGTGTGGGCGTACACCTCCACCAGCACCGAACGGGAGGTCGTCGCGGCCCGCGCGACGGTCCAGCGCGGCGAGGTCATCGACCGGGACGACCTCATCGTCGTGCGGGTCAGCCTCGACCCGGCCCTGAACCCGGTCCCGGCTTCCTCCCTCGACGGCCTGGTCGGGCAGCGCGCCGCGATGGACCTGCCCGCGGGCGGTCTCGTCACCGCCGACGCGGTCACCGCCACAGTCCTTCCCGGCAAGGGCAGCTCGGTCGTGGGCGTCTCGCTGCCGCCGGCGCTGCTGCCCGGCGAGCCGCTGCAGGCCGGCGACCACGTCCGGGTCGTCGCGACACCGGGTCAGCAGGGCGACGTCGCCGAAGGCGAGCAGCGGTCCATCGCCGACACCGTCGTCGGGGTGCACCCGGACGCCCAGTCCGGGCAGACGGTCGTCAGCGTGCAGGTGCCGTATGCCGCGGCCGCCGAGCTCGCGGCCCGCGCCGCGACGGGCAAGGTCGCCCTCGTCCTCGACTCGCGGGAGCGCTGAACCGTGGCGCTGATCGTGCTGACGTCGGCCTCCGGGTCCCCTGGGGCTACCACCACGGCCGTCGGGCTCGCGTTGGCCTGGCCCCGCCCCGTCGTCCTCGTCGAGGCCGACCCGACCGGCGGGTCCCCGGTGTTGGCCGGCTACTTCCGCGGCACCGTCGCCCCCGACCGCGGCCTGATCGACCTCGCCCTCGCGCACCGCGACGGCCACGTTGCGGCTGCCCCGCCCGGCACCCTCATGCCCATCCCCCCCTCCGCCCCAATCCCCGCCCATATCCCTAACCCTGGCCCTGACCCTGTCACGGTCCGGGAGCGTGGGGCGTGGCTGCTGCCCGGCATCCGGGGTCACGCCCAGGCCCGCAGCCTCACCCCGGTGTGGGAGCCCCTCGCCGATGCGTTCACCGGGCTGGAGCGCAACGGGCAGGACGTCATCGTCGATGCCGGCCGCCTGGGCCTGACCGGCTCACCCGGGCCGCTCATCCGCGGCGGCGACCTGACCTTGCTGACGGTCCGCACCGACCTGGTCTCCCTGTCCGGCGCGAGGGCGTGGGCACAGACGCTGCGCGAGGACCACGAGACCGCGGGCGCCACCGGCACCCTCGGCCTCCTGCTCATCGGGGAGAAGCGCCCGTATGCCGCCGGCGACGTCTCGAAGGTCCTCGGCCTTCCCGTCGCGGCGGGCCTCGCCTGGGACCCGGTGGCCGCGGCCGTCTTCTGCCACGGGGCGACTCCGGCGCGGCGGTTTTCCACAGGACAACCCACTTCAACGCTTTCTCATGCGCGAGCTAGAAACGCGGAGCCCGCAAGGTGGTGCCGCACCTTGCGCGCAGGGTCCGTGCAGCGGCGTAGGGGTCGCCGGCGGCCGCGAGATCCCATGCCTTGCGGCGGGACTCGGCGACCACCGAGACGTGCCCGTCCGGGGTCGTAGGCGACGCCGGCGGTGGCGCGACTGGAAAGTTCCTTCCAAACCGGATCCCGCTTGAGGAACATGGTCAGGGCGTCGCGGACGGGCCCGAGGCCCTCGCTCTTGATCTGCGCAGCGAGCGACTGACTGAGATGGATCTGGGCACGCGTCGCCGGCGAGAAATGCTTGAGATCGGCAGGGTCGGCCAGCGAGAGTGCGACGGCGCTGCCGAGCAGGATGACGGCGCAGTGATCCTCGGCGTCGCGGATTCCACGACCCATACCCTGCTCGAGGCGCTGAACCTTGCGGATCCGGAACGCGTCACTGCCCGCGAGGGCGCCGGCCTCACGCTGCTCTCCGGGATCGAGCGGACTGGGGACACCGTCGAGGACCAGCAGCCGACAGGCGTCATGGGGGAGGTCGACGCCGTCGTACTTATTGCCCAGCACCACCAGTCCGACGTGCTCACCGCCTGACATGCGGTCGATGACCGCGCTTCATATCGTTCACGTGGAGGATCGCCTTGGCGTACGGCGTCCACGCTTCTGCGGCCTTGTTGCTCGGCACGAGGACCACAACGTTGACAGGCTCGGCCTCGCTGGCGCCGTCGCCGTCGCGATCGCCGACAGAGTAGTCGCCAGGCGAGACGTCGGATCGTGTCCTCGATGACCTGTGGGTTGAGCGCGCGCGCAGGTGAGCCTCTGACGTCGTACAACACCTCTGTCACGGGCCAAGTCATCGGAGACACGGTGACGTTCCAGGTCGGCGGCGAGCTCGGCGCCCCGTTCGGGAGCACGTTCACCGGCACGCTCGATGGTGACGCCCTGAAGCTGAATGTGCCACAGTCGGACGGGCAGCAGCAGGTGATGGTGCTGACCCCCCCGAGACTCCCGGCAGCGGTCGCCCTGCCCGGTCGGGTCACGGACGCTCCTTGTGACCTTCCTGGATCAGACGAATCATTTCGGCGATGCGGATCGGGCGCTGGTCGGGCTGGCGTTTGGTGGAGTTGATCCATCGCAGCCACTTGGTGCGGTAGAACTGCGCGAGGGCGTCGAAGGATGCCGCCGCGGTCGGGTTGGCATCGAGAGCTGCGGCGATGTCGGGGGCCAGGTCCGCCCGTTGGGGGCCTTCGGGCTCGAGAACGACGTCGACCTCGGCGCCGTCCTCCAGCGGGGCACCGGTCCAGGCGGGCCCGAGTGACATGACCGGTCCGCTTTCGCGTTTCACGATGATGCCGCGCATGGATCGGCCATCGACGGACCCAGTGACCGAGTGGCGCGGCTTGAGGCCCCACGCTTGGTCGGGTTGGCATCGAGAGCTGCGGCGATGTCGGGGGCCAGGTCCGCCCGTTGGGGGCCTTCGGGCTCGAGAACGACGTCGACCTCGGCGCCGTCCTCCAGCGGGGCACCGGTCCAGGCGGGCCCGAG
>DAIESZ010000354.1 GCA_027346035.1 Propionibacteriaceae bacterium | reverse complement strand
ACGGGATGGTCTACGCATATGCGACCTACGGCGTGGCGCTCTTCGCCCTCCTCATCGCCCTCGGCCTCTGGGTGGCGCGAAGCCGTCCCTCCAGGACGCTCGCCGCCGCCGTGTGGGGGCCCCTGGGCATGCTCCTCGCCCTGGCGCTGAACCAGCTCGTCGGCGCGGCGGTCGACGAACGGCGCCCCTACGAGCACTTCTCCGGGTTGCTCGTCCTCGCCCACCGGACGACGGACGCGTCCTTCCCCTCGGATCACGCCGTCATGGCCGGCGCGGTCGCCGCGGGCCTGTGGTTCGTCAGTCGCCGCCTCGGCGCGGTGACCTGGGTGGCCGCTCTGGCGCTCGCCTTCGCCCGCGTCTACATCGCCGCCCACTACCCATGGGACGTTGTCGCCGGGCTGCTCTTCGGCGGCCTCGTGACGGCGATCGGCTGGTGGCTCGTGGCGGGCGTGATGACTCGACTGGTCGAGCGCATCCGCCGCGCGCCCGGGCTCGACCGGCTCTTCGCGCCGCACGCCCCCGCCTCGGGGCCCGGTAACGTGTGATCCTGTGCTGACCAGCGTCATCGAACGAATCCTCGGACAGCCCGCCTGGGTCGTGTACCTCGTCGTGGCCGTCGTCGTCTTCGCCGAGGACGCCCTCTTCATCGGCTTCGTCGTGCCCGGTGAGACCGTGGCGATCCTCGGGGGCGTGGCCGCCAGCCTGGGCCACGTGTCCTACCCGATCGTCCTCGCCATCGTCATCGCGGCGGCCATCGTCGGCGACACCGTCGGCTTCGAGGTCGGCAAGCACGCCGGCCCGCGGCTGCTCGGCCTGAAGCCACTCGCCCGCCACCGCGACCGACTGGAAAGGGCTCAGGACACCCTCGCCCGCCGGGGCGGCAGCGCGGTGTTCCTGGGCCGCTGGACGGCGTTCTTCCGCGCCGTCATGCCGGCCCTGGCCGGCATGTCGAAGATGCATTACCCCACGTTTCTCGCCTGGAACGCGACGGGCGGCATCGCCTGGGGGGCGACGGTCGTCACGGCGGGCTACCTGGCGGGCAACTCCTACGCCCGGGTGGAGAAGTGGCTCGGCGAAGGGGCCGCCGCGGTGGTCCTGCTCATCGTCGTGGTGGCTTTCGTCGTCTGGCACCTCCGCAAGCGCAGGCGCGAGGCCGCCGAGGACCACGGCTGAAGGCACCGTCTCGGACGCGTTCTACTTCACGAAGTGGGCGTCGGGAGCGCAGCCGACGTACATCACCTGCGCCACGGCGAAGTGCACGACGATCGAGTACAAGTCGCAGACGCGCCGATACATCGAGTCGAGCGGCTTCGGGGCCTACGACATCGTCGCCAACTTCGGCGACCAGTTCAGTGACCTCAAGGGCGGCTACGCCGACCGCGCGGTCAAGCTGCCCAACCCCACGTACTACCTGCCCTGACCCCCGAGTACGGGCAGGTGGCGGCCCGTCCCCCTCGGGGGGCGGGCCGTTTCTCTCGGGACCCCTTTCGGGTCCAGGCAGCCGACGACACCGGGCGTATGCCGGGCAGCCGGCGGCACGGCATACGCCGAGGTCGCCGTCCGGGCCGGGAGCACGCGAAGGGCTCGGGCCGGCCGCGCCGAGCCCGGGCGTCCCGTCCCATCCACGTTGAGGCAGACTCGACGGATGAGATATGTGCAGGTGCCGGGACTCGGCGAGGTCAGCAGGGTCGGACTGGGGACGTGGCAGTTCGGCTCGCGCGAGTGGGGCTATGGCGGGGACTACGCCTCGGACATCGCCGTCCAGATCGTCAAACGGGCGCGCCAGCTGGGGGTGACCCTCTTCGACACCGCGGAGATCTATGGTTTCGGCCGGAGCGAGCGCATCCTCGGCTCGGCTCTCGGCGAGGATCGCGACGAGGTCGTCGTCGCCAGCAAGCTCTTCCCGGTGGCGCCGTTCCCGCCGGTGGTGCGACGGCGCGAGGACGGCAGCGCCCGGCGGCTGCAGCTGAGCCGGATCCCGCTCTACCAGGTGCACCAGCCCCACCCCATCGTGCGGGACACAGTCATCATGCCCGGGATGCGCACCCTGCTCGAGGAGGGCCGGATCGGCGCCGTCGGGGTGTCGAACTACTCGCTCGACCGCTGGCGCAAGGCGGACGAGGCCCTCGGGCAGCCGGTCGTGAGCAACCAGGTGCAGTTCTCCCTGGCCCATCCCGGCCCGCTCGACGACCTCGTGCCGTTCGCGGCCCGCGAGGACCGGATGGTCATCGCCTACAGCCCGCTGGCACAGGGCCTGCTGGGCGGTCGCTACTCGGTCGACCACCGACCGGGCGGCGTGCGTGCGGCCAACGCGCTCTTCGGCACGGAGAACCTCCGTCGGGCCGAGCCCCTCATCGAGACGCTGCGGCAGGTTGCCGATGCCCACGGCATCGAACCGGCACAGGCCGCCTTGGCCTGGCTCCTCGGCCTGCCCAACGTGGTTGTCATCCCCGGCGCGTCCAGCGTCGAACAGCTGGAGTTCAACGTTGCGGCGGCCGAGGTCGACCTCGGTCCTGAGGCGCAGGAGGCACTCACCGCCGCCGCCCGGGCCTTCCGCCCCGTCTCCGCCTCCCAGACGTTCGTCACCGCGATGCGAGAGCGGCTGAGCCGCAACTAGTTTCGGACGCGGCGGGCGCCCCGGCCTCACTCCGGGACGCTCGCCGCGTCGTGGTCGCCGCCCGGCGGCGCCGTGCTGGTTCAGCCCTCCGGCAGCTGGCAGCTGCTCTTGTCGAAGGCGAAGGACGCACCGTTGACCGATGCGTGGGCGGTGTACTGCACATTCCCGTAGACGCCCCCGGCCCCGTGGATCACGAAGTGGTCGGTCTCCGTGTAGACGAGAGGGGTGTTCTCGTCGTACGCCTTGCCACCCCACCACGACGCCCCGGCGAGGGAGTAGTGGTTGCCGGCGCCATCGCTCAGCATCACGTGGTCCGGGGTCAGGGTAAAGGTCGCGTGCCACACTCCGTTGCCATCGACGACGTCCTGGACGACGATCGAGATGGAGCCGGAGTCGATCGTCAGATCGCCGTTCGAGCAGGGGAAGACCTGGCCCGTGACGTCCTGGGTCAGGTGCACGGTCTCTGGCGCGGCCGCCGCGGACGCGGAGGTGGCCCCGAGCCCAAGAGCCCCGAGCGCTGCGGTGGCGGCGAGGAGGGTGCGCGTGACGGTTGCCTTCATCGGTTGAGCCTTTCTCATGGAGGGTGGCGAGGCGGTTGTCTCGCCCGGCGAGGCAGCAGCCGCGCCACGGGAAGGAGGGACGTAGCCCCACGCCCGATACGCGGCGCACGGCGATTGCCAGCGAACTGCCAGCCGGAAGGCGTTATCTGGGAATGCCCCGAGAGTCAAAACGCCCCAAGCTGACCTGATCCGGACGTCGTCCCCCACACGGGGCAAAGGTCCACGCGCCCGGCGATTCGGCGCCTACGATGAGTCAACTGGGGTGCACACGCTCGCTCGATGAGGAGTGCCGATGTCAGCAACCGAGAACGTCCTGGCCGGGATCGCCCGGACACGCGCCTGGCAGGAGCCGCTGTACCAGCAGTTCCACGCGCATCCCGAGCTCAGCGGGCAGGAGGGGCAGACCGTCGCGGAGATCACCCGGCGCCTCACGGACTTCGGCTACGCCCTCCAGAGCGTCGGCGGCGGGGTCGTCGGCGTCCTCGCCAACGGCCCGGGGCCCACGGTGCTCACCCGAGCCGACATCGACGCCCTCCCCGTCACGGAGCTGACCGGGCTGCCCTACGCCTCGACGGTCACGGCGACTGACGAGTCGGGCGGCACCGTCGGCATCTCCCACGCATGCGGTCACGACGTGCACATCACCTGCCTGCTCGGTGCGGCCCAGCTCCTCGCGGACCACCGGGATGCGTGGAGCGGCACGTTCGTCGCCCTCTTCCAGCCCGCCGAGGAGACGGCCGCCGGGAGTCGCGCCATGCTCGACGACGGGCTCACGGAGCGGGTTCCGCGGCCCGACGTCGCGTTCGCTCAGCACGTGCTCAGCCACGCGGCCGGCAGTGTCGGCACCCATCCGGGTCCGGTCCTCTCCGCAGGCGACAGCGTGCGGGTCACCGTCTTCGGCAAGGGGTCCCACGGCTCGATGCCGCACCTGAGCGTCGACCCCGTCGTGCTCGCGGCCTCGATCGTGCTGAGACTGCAGACCATCGTGGCCCGCGAGACCCAGCCCGGCGAGTTCGCGGTCGTCACGGTCGGCAGCAGCGTGGCCGGCACGAAGAGCAACATCATCCCCGACCGGGCCGTCCTGCTCGTCAACGTGCGCACCTACGACGAGCAGGTCCGCAAGCACGTCCTGGCCGGCATCGAGCGCATCGTCAGGGCGGAGTGCGAGGCGTCGGGCTCGCCCCAGGAGCCGACGTTCGAGTACTACGACCAGTACCCCCTCACCGACAACGACCCAACGGTCACCGACCGGGTGACCCGCGCCTTCCGCGCGCACTTCGGCGACGAGCGGGTCGTGGACCTCGGGCGGGTCACGGCCAGCGAGGACTTCAGCCGCATCCCGGACGCGTTCGGCATCCCCTACTCCTACTGGGGGGTGGGCGGGACCGCTCCGGGCCAGCCCAGCTACCCCAACCACTCCCCGTACTTCGCCCCGGCGATCCAGCCGACGCTGGATGCGGGCACGGAGGCCATCGTCGTCGCGACACTGGCCTACCTCGGCGGTGACCAGCCGTGACCACGGCGCCGGCACGGGAGCGAACGAGCGAGGGCTTCCGGGGCAACGACAAGCTCCTGCTCGGCATCGTGCTGGGCGTGCTGACCTTCTGGATGTTCGCCGGCACGGTGGGCACGGTGGCCCGCAGCATCCTCACGGACATCAACGGCGCGCCGATCGACCAGGTCGCCAACCCCGCGGTGAGCCTTAACCAGATGAACCTCGCGGTCTCGATCACCGCCCTGTTCTCCGGCATGTTCATCGTCCTGATGGGTGGCCTGGCCGACCGGATCGGTCGCGTCAGGAACACCCTGCTCGACATCATCATGGGCGTCATCGGGT
>DAIESZ010000207.1 GCA_027346035.1 Propionibacteriaceae bacterium | reverse complement strand
CGGCCTCACGAGCACTGGTGAGGTCACGCTCCCGCAGGGATCGGGCCCCAGAGTCATCCGAAACTGTGCCACCCAGGCGGCCAGGTTGGGCGTGACCCGGCCCACCGTCCGCTCATGCGCCCGTGGAGGCCGCGGGTAGTCGCGCTTCGCCGTCCGGCTCGACTCCCACGCCGTCCCGGCGCCAGTCGGCCGTCACCATCCGGGCGGCCGTGTCCCGGACCGTCTCGGCGAAGGGGCGGGGCGGCAGGCCGGAGGCGCGGGCCGCCGCGCGTGAGAGCACCAGCACAGCCTCGGCCTCGGGGGTCCCCAGCGGGAAGGGCGCGGCAACCACGTCGTCGGGGTCGAGCCGGCTGAATTCGGCATCGGCGTCGAGCGCGGACCCGATGGCCGTCAGCATGTCGCCGGAGGACCACGGCGGCTCGGGGGAACAGGAGTGGAACGTGCCCGGGATGCGCCGCTCGGCCGGGCCGACGATCCAGGAGGCCCGGTCGCGCGCGTCGATCGGCTGCATCGGATTGCCCGCGGGACCCTGGCAGCCGACCACGCCACCCTGCGAGATCCGGTCGACCCACCAGCTGAACCGACCGGTGTGGTCGTAGGGCCCCACGACGTAGGTCGGGCTGACGATCACCGACCTGTGGCACCGAGGTCCTCGGCGGGCAGGAAGTCGACCCGGGGGCCGCCAACACCGACGAGGACCCGCTCGCAGTGGTGGCGTGCGCCAGTGCGCCGACAACCCCCGACGAGGGGTGATCCACGTGCCCGCGCGATGTCCGGCTGTGCTCGGCTCGCGTGATCGCCTGCGGCCGGCAAGCAGGTCGACGAACGGGTGACCGGGAACTCTGCCGGGCCCCGACCGGTCCCGGGCCGGATCGCAGGTGAATGTTGCGTCGTGGCCGCGTCACCCGAACGATCCGGACTAGTGTGCGGAGATGAGACAGCAATTCGGCAGCCTTCGCAGACTCAACGTGACCGCCGGCTGTCTGCATCTGGGATCGTTGATCGCGATCCTCCTGCTCGCCAACTCGGCCGCGTTGCCCGTGCGGGCCACCTACCTCGCCGGGGCACCCGGCACCGGAAACTTCTCCCAGCCGGTGAACCTGTTCGACCTGAACATCAGCTACATGGTCGCCGGATTCATGGCCCTGTCCGCCTTCTTCCACTTCTTCGTGAGTTCACCGTGGATCTTCCCGAAGTATGCCGAAGGCCTCACCCGCCACATCAACGTCTACCGATGGGTCGAGTATTCGTTGTCGTCGTCGATCATGATCGTCGTGATCCTCCAGTTGAACGGCACCGCCGACTACATCGCCCTCCTCGGCATCTTCGGCGTCAACGTGTGCATGATCCTGTTCGGCTGGCTCCAGGAGCGGTACACCACACCAGGAAACGGAGACATGCTCCCCTTCTGGTTCGGGTCCTTCGCCGGCGCGATCCCCTGGGTCGCCGTGGCGCTCAACCTCATCGCACCGAAGGGCCCGCCCGGGGTCACGGCCCCCGGCTTCGTCTACGGGATCGTGATCTCGCTCTTCATCCTCTTCAACGTCTTCGCCCTCGTCCAGTGGAAGCAGTACCGCGCGAGGGGAAAGTGGGCCGACTATCTCTATGGCGAGCGCCGCTACATCGTGCTCAGCTTCGTGGCCAAGTCGCTGCTCGCCTGGCAGGTGTTCGCCGGGGCACTGGCCTCGTAATCCCTCGCCACCCCGAACCCGCCCCGCACCAGGGGTCACCGTTGACCCGGCGTCACCACCGCCCGATAGCATCGATTCACGGCAGGGCGGGCGAGGGACAACGCGAAACGACGGTGGAGTGACATGGCGCAGACCTACGAGTTGCGGACGTACGTGGCGGAGCCGGGACGGATGGAGGTCCTGCTCGCCCGGTTCAGGAACCACACGGTGGAGCTGTTCGCACGGCACGGCATGACGAGCGTCGGCTATTGGGTCGAGGCCGAGCACCCGGACACGCTCGTCTACCTGCTGGTGCACGCCGACCGCCGGTCCGCGACCGCCTCGTGGGACGCATTCAGGGCCGATCCCGAGTGGGTGATGGTCAAGTCCGAGTCGGAGAAGGACGGACCCGTCGTGCGGTCGGTCACGTCGTCCCTTCTGGAGCCGACGGACTTCTCCCCGCTCCGGTGACCTGACCCGCCCTCCTCCTCGGCGATTCCGGGGCGGCAGAGTCCGTGACGGGTCGTCCGGGGGCGTGGAACGGCGTCGCTCGGACATCCGCGAAGGGTGCGCCCCTCGCGTGCCCGACCCGCTCGCGGTCCGCGGCCCGCCCACGGTTCATGATGAAGACATGGTTTCCAGGTCGGGCCACAGGCTTGGCGTCCGCCGGGGCTGGGGGGTCGGCATCGCCTGCGCGCTGGTGCTCCTGGCCGGTTGTGTCTCGGGCGCCACGTCGGAGCAGACGCGGATGTCGGCTCCGGCCTCCACATCGCCCGGAACGTCCACCCCGACCGTTCAGGTCGCTGGCCGGCCGGTGCAGTTGTACATCCCGGCGAGCCGGCCGTCCGGCGCCACCGCGGCCCTCGTGGTGGTCCTGCATGGCTATACCGGTGATGCGGCCGGGGTGGTGGAGTTCTTCGGGCTGCGCCCGCTCGCCGACCGGCGTGGTTTCGTGATCGCCGCGCCACAGGGCACCACCGACAGCGAGGGCAACAACTTCTGGAACGCTTCCCGCTCCTGCTGCAACTTCCAGGGATCCGGCGTGGACGACTCCGGCTTTCTGAGCCGGGTGATCGCCACCGTCATCGCCACGCAGGGCATCGACCCGGCACGCGTGTACGTTCTCGGACACTCGAACGGAGCGTTCATGGCCCACAGGTTGGCTTGTGACCATGCCGACCAGGTCGCCGCGATCGCGTCCCTGGCGGGGGCCATGGACACCGACGCCGAGTGCGACCCGACCGAGCCGGTGAGCGTGTTGCAGGTGCACGGCGACGCTGACGAAACGATCCTCTACAACGGCGGCGAGATCAACGCAAGGCCGTACACCTCGGCCGCGACAACCGTCGCCCGGTGGCGCAGCGCCGATGGCTGCTCCAGCCACGTTCGCCCCGGCGAACGACTCGACGCGGACGCGAACGTTCCCGGCGCCGACCTCAGGCCCACCACGTGGACCGACTGCCGCGGCGGCACCGAGGTCGCCCTGTGGACGATCGCCGGAGGAGGTCACATCCCCGCCCTCACTCCCGCCTTCACAGCGGCTCTCGTTGACTGGTTCGAGGCCCACCATCGCGCGGGGTGAAGCCTCCTGGACTGTCTCCTCTTGACTGGTCGATGACCCGACGCCGACGCCACGGGAATCACCGTCGAGGTCACCAACGACGGCCCCTGGCTCCCCCGGCACCACCAGCGGCCTCGACGACTACGGCTACGGTGCGCTGCGAGCCGGTGCCGTCGGCTTCGTCCTCAAGGGCGCAAGCCCGGCCATGCTCGCCGAGACCGTCCGCGCCGCCCACAGCGGCGACGCACTCATCTCCCCACAGATCACGCTCCGGCCGCTCCGGCACCTGGCCCCAACCACGACCCCGACGCGGCCCGGAGGTGTCGTACCGCTTTCACAGCGACAGACCGACGTCGCCAAGGCCATCGCCACAGGAATGACGAACACCGAGATCGCCGCCTGGGCCTGGGAGACGAGGCTCACTCCACCGGCCGGCGACTGAGCGCCCTCTGGCGCTCGTCGAAGCCCGCTCGGCGGCCATCGCCGGTCAAGGCAACGGCCGCCCCCTCACCCGTCGCAACCGGATCGATGACGATGGACGCCCCGTGGCCCCACAGGCGCGGGCGTCCTCTGCTCGCCCCTAACGAGCCCGATTCGGCGACGAGCGACCGGTGGCCATGCATACCACCTGGCCAATGAGCCATCAGGAGGACTGGTCACCGGTTCGGCTCCTGGTGTCGCCCCGAGCGGTGCGGGGCCCCAGTCAGACCGGCACTCCCGCGCCCATGGCCACACCAGCCGGCGGCTACTCCGCGCCGCGCTCCTCCGACGGGCGCGAGCCGAACAGTCGGCGCCACCACGCGCGTCCGGCAGGCGTTGGCGGTCGGCACGATCGTTCCCACTCCGCCTTGGTCAACAACTTGCCGGCCTTCCGCTGTCTCGCCACACAGGCGGTATGAGCATGACGACGGCGCTGAGGGTCGCCCTCCGGAAACAGCAGCGTGTTGGGATTCATCGCCAACAACAGACCGTGGCAGATCGGACATTCGTAGGTCTTGGGTTGCCTACTCTTCGCCGGGCGCATATCCCACCAGCGCACTGCATCCGCCATCCGGCAAGGCTACGCCTGCCACACCGAGTGCGACCCCACCTTCCCGTCGTCGACAACTGTCGCCTTCCGGTTGCCGGCGTCGCCTCCAGCACCCGTGTCGGCCTCGCTCACCAGCTCAGAGCGCGCAGTTCGGACGCCGCCTCGTTGAGGAGCAGCTGGAGATCTGCAGCCGATGTGCCGTCCCATGCGTGGCTGGCACGCTCGAGGACGGCGGCACCGGCTCGTGCGGCGAGGCGAGCGGTGGGCTCCGGGATTCCGCGCTCGCCCAGTGCGTCGATCACGGCCTGAGTCAATGCGGCCAACTTGGCGTGGGCTCTCTCCTGGAGAGCCGTCGAGGTGGCGATGATTCGCGCGCGCCGCTCGGCCACGGGCCGACCGGCCACGAAGAGCGGTATCGCCGCAGCGTATGCGGACATCACCAGGGCGGCGGGCGAGAGTTCCAGCGGTGCTGAAGCGATCGCGGCGGTCATGACGTCGCGCAGCTGCGTCTCCCCGTCGAAGAGCACCTCGCGCTTGTCGGCGAAATGCCGAAAATACGTCCGCTCGGTCACGCCCGCCTTCTCGGCGATCTGCGCGGTGGTCGTGGCGTCGTAGCCGCGTTCCTCGTACAGGCTGAGGGCGGCTTCGCGCAGTCTGGCCCGCGCCTCGGCGCCACTTCTCGGCATGGTCGCATCCTAGTTTACTTCAGTGACTGACGCATCCGCGATACAGTCAGTGGCTGTCAGTACGATGTCACCAACCACCAGGGAGATGAGCTCATGTCCGCCGTATCGTCCCGCGTCCTCCGCTTTCACGAGATCGGCGAGCCTCTGGATGTCCTGCGTGAGGAGCGCATCGAGGTCCCGGATCCGCCCAGTGGCCGCATCCGGGTGCGCGTCCTGGCCACGGGGTTGAACCCGGCGGACTGGGAGCTTTGCCGCGGGTTCATGGCTGGATCATTGCCGCGCGGGATCGGCTACGACGTCGCCGCGATCGTCGATGCGGTCGGCGACGGCATCGACGATCGCGGCGCCGCGCGCATCGGGGACATCGTCTTCGGCACGGCCGACTTCCTCGACCAGCCGAGTGCCGGTGCCGCCGATGTTGCGATCTTGAACAACTGGTCCCCGGTGCCCGATGGACTCGACCCGGAGCAGGCGGCCACCTTGCCGATGGTCGTGCAGACGGCGGCATGGACGCTGCAGGTCATGAACCTCACCCGCGGCGCGACGCTCCTGGTTCACGGTGCCGGCGGCATGGTCGGGTACGCCGCCGTGCAGATCGCGCTGGGC
>DAIESZ010000330.1 GCA_027346035.1 Propionibacteriaceae bacterium | reverse complement strand
CGCCCACCTCGACCGCGCTGCCGTCGTCGGCCGACGCCTTCGACTTGTCGGTGATGAGTTCGAGCTTGAACGGCTCGGACGCCAGTTCCTCCCGCGCCTGGTCGTCGCTGACGACTCGGCGGACGAAACGCTGCCGCTCCTTGACGATCTGGCTCATCGTCTTCTCGATGGCCTTGAGGTCCTCGGGGGTGAGCGGCTGAACCTGGAAGTCGTAGTAGTAGCCGTCCGTGATCGGCGGGCCGATCCCGAGCTTCGCATCGACGTGCAGGCGTTGCAGCGCTTGGGCGGTGACGTGACCCGTCGAGTGCCTCACGATGTTCAGCCCGTCGGGCGAGTCGACCTCGACCGGCTCGACCACCGCATCCTCGGGGATTTCGCGTTGCAGATCGACCAGGTCGCCGTTGACCCGCATCGCGACGATCCGCTTGTCGTCGCCGAACAGGTCGAGACCGGTCGTCGTGGTCTCGATCACCTGCTCGTGCCGGGAGTCAGCGCGCACGATGGTGATGGAGAACGACACGGGAGAGTCCTTTCGGCCGGGCATCGACGGCGGGTCCGCGCGATGCAGTGCTCATTCTGCCCGATGCCCGTCGACGACCGCGCACCGATATCCCTCGGCATGTCGAAGGCCCGTCCCGGTCGGTACCGGACCTACCCGGCCGTGAGGCGCGCGATAGCGGAGCCCGGTAGCGTGGCCGCCATCGACACCACCCCCGTGGGCGTGCGCGCCGACCAACTGACGGTCGTGCCGTTGAGCCACAGCACGGTCCGCTCACCGCTCTGCGAGGCCGCGATGATCGTGCCCAGGAACTGGCTGCCGTCGGCGCCGGTGCTCCTCGCTGCCCGCGCCGCGATGGCGTCGCGCAGCGTGGCCCACCACGGGATCGGGTGAGGCGCTGCGCTGTCGACCGGGCACCACACCGCACGCACGGTGTCGGCCACCGGCGGCGGCAGCCACGACGAGGCGGGATACGTCGTGCCACAGGTGGGCGAGACGTCGACGACGGGCGGGGGAACCTGGCGGCGCTGCTCAAGCAACCATCCCAGGAACGCGGTGACGGCCGTGTCGGCACCGCGGCGTCCCGCGATCACCCGGCAGCCGTCGAGCTCGCCTCCGACCACCGACCGGGTGCCGTCCGGGTAGTCGAACAGCAACGCGAAGTGCGGCCCGAGTTCCATGGTGCATGACGCATCGGAGGGCTGCCGAGGTAGTCCGTTGATGAGGTCGGTGAGGTCGGCCACGTGAGTGGTCAAGGTGTCCGGCGGGACGCTGCCGCCGAGTTCGTTGGTGTTGCACAGTCGCACCGACACGGCGCCGGGGACCACCGATCCGTACGTGTGGGCGGTCCGCAACGCCGCGGTCCCGGTCGCCGCGGCGGAGCAGGGAGCCCCATCGACCGGGGGCACGGTGGAGGCGATGGGCGGTGCCTGCTGGACGTCTGCCGAGACCAGGACCGACGCCACGAGCAGGCCGGCCCCGACGAGGGTCGCGACGACGACGATCCGTCGGGCCGGCGAACGGCGACGTCTCGGGCGCGGCACGGGGGCGTCTGGTGCTGCGTCGGCCATCCCCACCTCCGCGATCGATCGCACCCGGGCGTGTGGTGTCCAGCATCGCGCGCCGGTGGGCTATCGGCGTCCCGCTCCGACTGGAACGCGACGAGCGCCGTCACTGCAGCGCCGGCACCCCGAGCAGCGTGTCGACCGTGACGAAGCCGAATCCGCGCTCCTTGAGCAGTGGGATCACGCGGTCGACGGCCTCGATGGTGGCGTCGCGGGGGGCGCCAGTGGCGTTGTAGCCGTCGTGGCAGACGATGATCAGCCCGGGGCGCGCCCGTCGCAGGATGCCGTCGACGAGCACCTGCGGATCGGGCTGGAACACCTCGAGCGGGTGGCAGAACTCGCCCCCCACCGCCGTGAGCCCGCGGGCGTCCAATTCCGCGAACAGGGCGGGGTGACGGAACAGCCACGGTGGGCGGTAGAGGGCGGGGACCCCGCCGACGAGCGAAGTAAGAAGGTCCTGGGTGCGGTCGATCTCGTCGGCGAGATCACGCCGACGCACCAGCAGGCGGATGTCGTGATGGAACGAGTGGTTGCCCACCGTGTGGCCCTCGTCAACCAGCCGTCGGGTCGTGTCGGGAAAACGTTCTGCACACGCGCCCGGCTCGAAAAAAGTGGCGTGCACGTCGTGATGTGCGAGGACGTCGGCCAGGCGACCGGTGTACGGCTCGTTCGGGCCGTCATCGAAGGTGAGGGCGATGACGGGTTTGTCGGTGGGCGCGCGGAACGGGAACGTCCCGAGTGCCTGCGACCACTGGGACGCGGTGAACCAGTAGCCGCCCCCCAGGCCGGCTGCCATCGCTGCGAGGGCCTTCATCGACGTCGCTTCCACATCTGTCGGATCGCCACCACCCCGGCCAGTGCTCCCACCGTGCCCGCACCGGTGGCGGCGTCGATCGCGGTGCCGTGGAGGGACTGGCCGGCCCTGCGGCGGATGGCCGGTGCCATCCCCATGATCCGCCGACCCGTCAAGTGGTTGAGGTAGTAGCCGAGCAGGTAGTAGTAGCCGAAGCTGATGACGATGTTGTAGACGAGCCCCCGGTCGAGGCGCCGGCTGGACGTCAGCGTCGCGTTGTCGCCGAGCCAGATGACCGGCCCCTTGTCGCGCTGGGAGTGCAGCACCGCGAGTTCGTCGCCGCCCTGGGTGAGTGTCGTGTCGTAGCCCTCGAACCGGTCCCGCCGAAAGCACAGGTTGGTGGCGGTGACGTAGAAGACCCGACCGGTGCGGTGGTGCCATGCGGTGACGGCCCCGAACAGCAGCCGCGTGACCCAGGGCCCCCACACGGGCCCGTCGACGTAGCTGCAGGGGCCGGCGACCAGCATCGCGTCGGGATTGGCCATGCAGGCGGAATCGATCTCACTGAGCCAGTTCGAGGGGAAGGTGGTGTCGGCGTCGGTAGTGATGATGTAGTCACCGGTGGCCGCCGCGAAGCCCGCCTGGCGGGCCCAGATGACGCCGGGTCGTTCCTCGTGCACGACCGTCGCTCCCCTGCCGGCGGCGATCGCGGCCGTACGGTCGGTGCAGTTGTTGTCGACGACGATCCATTCGACGCTGCCGTCGTAGTCCTGCGCCGCGAGCGAGTCAAGGCACGAGCCGATGGACCCCTCCTCGTTGTACGCCGGGATCACCACGCTGTAGCGCGGTGTGGCGGTTGGACGGCTCGGGTCGTGGATCACCAGACTCTTTCCTTAGACACCCTTCAGGGTGATCCTGCCATGAAGCGGGCCCCGTCCCCACGCAGGTGTCCACCCGTGTCGAGAGCCGGTGTGCCCCGGCGGGAGTCTCCGCTGCCTCTCGCCGGTGGCCTTCCTCACCAGGAACCACGAAAGGCGCCGCGACGTGGGGATGGATCCCTTGTCGCAGCGCCTTTCGGCTGGTGGGCGATACTGGGTTTGAACCAGTGACCTCTTCCGTGTCAGGGAAGCGCGCTACCACTGCGCCAACCGCCCGAGGTGGAGACGGGATTTGAACCCGTGTACACGGATTTGCAGTCCGTTGCCTCGCCTCTCGG
>DAIESZ010000318.1 GCA_027346035.1 Propionibacteriaceae bacterium | reverse complement strand
ACACGGCCCTGCAGTTCCCCTGCCTCGGCGAGGACGTCCTGGTGACCGGCGCGGGCCCGATCGGCATCATGGCGGCGCTGGTCGCCAAGCACGCCGGCGCGCGCAACGTCGTCATCACCGACCACTCCGACCAGCGGCTCGAGTTGGCCCGTCGCCTGGGGATCGACCACACCCTCAACACCAGCCAGGTGCCTGTGCGCGATGTGCAGCAGGCGCTGCGGATGCGCGAGGGATTCGACGTCGGGCTGGAGATGTCGGGCAGCGGGGAGGCGCTGCGCGACATGGTCGACAACATGACCCACGGGGGGCGGATCGCGATGCTCGGCATTCCGAGCCGCGACATCGCCCTCGACTTCAGCAAGGTCGTGTTCAACATGCTGACGATCAAGGGCGTCTACGGCCGGGAGATCTTCGAGACCTGGTATGCCATGAGTGTCCTGCTGCAGTCGGGCCTCGACATCTCCGGGGTCATCACCGACCGCTTCCACTACACCGATTTCCGGGCCGCGTTCGCGGCGACCGGTTCGGGCCACAGCGGCAAGGTGGTCATGAGCTGGGACGACTGAGGCGCGGGCCCGCCCCGCGCGGATGAGGAGGATCCATGGGCAGCGCCTACGACCGGGTGCGTCGAGAGATCGGCGACGATCTTGCGACCCTGCACGCCGACGGGTTGTACAAGGACGAACTCGCGCTCACCACCCCGCAGTCCGGCCACATCGGGCTCGAATCGGGTGCCCTGGTCGTCAACCTGTGCGCGAACAACTACCTCGGGCTCGCCGACGACCCCCGCCTCATCGCCGCCGCGAAGCGGGGCCTCGACCGGTGGGGGTTCGGCATGGCCTCGGTGCGCTTCATCTGCGGCACCCAGACCCTGCACACCGAGCTCGAGCGGGCCATCGCGCAGTTCCTGCGCACCGAGGCGACGATCCTCTACTCGTCGTGCTTCGACGCCAACGGCGGACTGTTCGAGGTGATCTGCGACGAGCGTGACGTCATCATCAGCGACGAACTCAACCACGCGTCGATCATCGACGGCGTCCGCCTGTCGAAGGCGGCGCGGCTGCGCTACCGCAATCGCGACCTCGCCGACCTCGAGCGTCAGCTCCGGGACGCCCGCGGGGCCCGGCGGCGGCTGATCGCGACCGACGGGGTGTTCTCGATGGACGGCTACTTCGCGCCGCTCGACGGGATCTGTGAACTCGCCGACCGCTACGACGCGCTGGTGATGGTCGACGACTCGCACGCCGTAGGGTTCGTCGGGCCCAACGGTGCGGGCACACCGGACCTGTTCGGCGTCCAGGACCGGGTCGACATCGTGACGGGCACCCTCGGAAAGGCACTCGGTGGGGCATCGGGGGGCTACACGTCGGGTCGCGCGGAGATCGTCGAACTGCTCCGACAGCGGTCCCGGCCTTACCTGTTCAGCAACTCCCTCGCCCCCTCGATCGCGGCCGCCGCGCTCGAGACCCTGTCGTTGCTCGCGGCGTCCGCGGACCTGCGGCAGCGGCTGGCGGACAACACCGCCTACTTCCGGGCACGGCTGGCGGAGGAGGGTTTCGACGTCCCCGAATCGACCCATCCCATCGTGCCCGTGATGATCGGGGACGCCGTGACGGCCGCACGGATGGCCGACGAGGTGGTGGCCCGCGGCGTCTACGTGCGCGCGTTCAGTTTCCCGGTGGTGCCGCGGGGCCGGGCGCGGATCCGCACCCAGATGTCGGCGGCGCACACTCGCGACGACCTCGACGCGGCGGTGGCCGCATTCGTCGCGGCACGGGCCGTGATCTCCTGACGCGCGACGTCCCGCGCGGAGCTTGGGGCCACCGCGCGGGACGTCTGGTTGGTGGGGCGGCTGGGGAACCGCCGCCGGGATCAGGCGTTGGCCCCGGCCTCTTCGACACTGCCGGGGACGACGTCGTCGCCGCCACTGACGGCCTTGGTGCCCTCGCTTCGCTGCACCTGCACCTTGCGCGGCTTGGC
This sequence comes from Propionibacteriaceae bacterium, assembly GCA_027346035.1. Taxonomy (GTDB): domain Bacteria; phylum Actinomycetota; class Actinomycetes; order Propionibacteriales; family Propionibacteriaceae; genus JAJYQH01. Next base: position 12,969 of record DAIESZ010000318.1, on the reverse strand, counting down.
CTCCTCGGCCACCGGAATGGTGAGCGTCAGCACGCCGTCGGCGTAGTTGGCGTCGATCCGGTCGAGGGCGAGACCGCTGCCGACCGTGAGCTGGCGGGCGTAGGTGCCGTAGCTGCGCTCACGGGTCACCCACCCGCCGGACTCCCTGGTGGAATTGGTCTTGCGCTCGGCGCGGATCGTGATGGTGCGATCGTCGATGTCGATGTCGATCGAGTCGGGGTCGACCCCCGGCAGGTCGATCTCAGCGACGTAGTCATCACCGGACTTGTAGAGGTCCATGGGCATGGCCAGGCTGCGGGGTCCGTTGCTGAAGGCCTGGTTCATGATGTGCTGCAGTTCCTTGAACAGGTCGAAGGTGGGCATGGGTGCTCCTTGTGATGAATGCTGGTCCGAACCCGGCCGATCCCGGGTCCTCACCCCGTCAACGCTCCCGCATCGCCCCCATATTCCAGGGTTGAGTCCGGTCGGCTCAACTTTGGCCCCCCTGGCGGTGTTCGGTGTGGAACCGTTCGCGGCTAGGGTGACGCAATGAGCTCATCACCGGGTGGACCCGACGGGCCTCCCGCGCGGTTGGACCCGTTCGCGGCCCGTCCCGACGGTGAGCCGCCCCCCGAGGTACTGGCGGCGGACGCCGCGCAGCGCGAGTGGTGGGACGACGCGTCACTGCCCTGGAAGCACAAGCCGACGCGGGCCGACATCGCCTGCATCGGTTGGGTCGGGTTCATGGGCGTCTTCGGGTTGGCGATGCTGCCGTTGCGGTCATGGCTGCTCGGACTCAACCCCTGGCTGCTCGTGAGCCTCACCGGCTCCCGCACCGGTGCCGCCGCGCTCGGGGCGCTGCTCCGCGTGGGCGACGAGAACCTGTGGGGTCTCGCGCTCGCCTTCGGTGTGATCATGAGCATCAAGTTCGACTGGGTGTTCTGGTGGGCCGGCAAGCTGTGGGGCCGCGGGATGATCGAAGTCTGGGCGGGGCAGTCCCCACGTGCCGGCCGCCATTACGCCCGGGCCGAGCGCTGGGCCAGGCGGTTCGGCTGGGTGGGCATGTTCATCGCCTACATCCCCATCCCGCTTCCCCTCATGCAGGTGATCTTCGTGCTCGCCGGCGCGCAGGGCTGGAGCCTGCGCAAGTTCCTCGGGCTGGACGCCCTCGCGAGCCTCGTGTGGCTCGCGTTCTACCTCGGTTTCGGCTGGATTGTGGGCGAGCCCGCCGTCGTCCTGCTCAGGGCCTACGCGCAGATCGCCCAGTACGTCGCGATCGCGCTGGTCGTCGTGGTGATCGTCTCGGTGGTGCTGCGCGGACGGCGTGCGGCCCGCGCCTGACGAGGACGTGCGGTGTCATCCGATACCCAGCGCCGCCCGGTAGCCCGTCTCCGCCGCGGAGGTGTACGCGACCAGCAGCACCCGCATCGGCCCGATCCCGGTCGCGCGCACCGTCTCGACCGCGATCAGCGTGGCGTCCTCGATCGGATAGCCGTAGACCCCGGCACTGATCGTCGGGAACGCGATGCTGGTCGCGCCCAGTGAGGCGGCCAACCCGAGTGACGAGCGGTAGCAGGCCGCCAGCAGTTCGGCGTCGGGCGGACGACCGGTGTAGACGGGGCCGACGGTGTGGATGACCCACCGGGCCGACAGCCGCCCCGCTGTGGTGGCCACGGCCTCGCCCACGGGCAGTCCGCCGGGGTAGCGGTCCCGCCGCACTGCCCGGCAGGCCGCCAGGATCTCGGGGCCACCCGCCCGGTGGATGGCCCCGTCGACGCCGCCACCCCCGAGCAGCGTGGAGTTCGCCGCGTTCACGAGCGCGTCGACCGCGAGCCCAGTGATGTCACCGCGGACCACCTCGATCACCGTCGCACCGTTCGCCATGGCGCCATTGTGCCCCGCTGGTATGCGGGGGCGGGTCTAGAGTCGCGCTATCCGCCCGCACCCGCCGGGGGTCGTGGGGTCGCCTCGCCGGGGAGGTCGCATGCCGCACATCGGACACACCGTCCTGTCGACCGCCGAGAGTTCGATCTTCGGGTCGGTGCGCAAACCCAGCACGTCACGGGCCGACCGCTGGGCTCTCGGCCGCAGTCTGCGCCACGAGGTGCCTCGCTCGTCGCTCGGCGAATGGCGGGTCCAGGGCGGCCGGTCGCTGCCCGTCGAGCTCATCCAGCGTTCCCACGAGGGCCGGATCCCCGACCTCGTCCCGATCCGTGTGGCCCGGATGGTCTCCTCTCCCTATGGGTTCCTGCGTGGCTCGGCCGTGGTGATGGCCCACGACGTCGCCCAGGTGCCCTCGACCGGCATCAGGCCCGTCATCTGCGGCGACGCGCACCTCGGCAACTTCGGCTTCTACCGTTCGCCCGAGGGCACCCAGGTCCTCGACCTCAACGACTTCGACGAGGCGCACCCGGGCGCCTGGGAATGGGACCTGCGCCGGCTCACCGCGGCGGTCGTGGTCGCCGGGCGTGAGAACGGCTACACCGACGACCACTGCGGCGACGCCGTGCGCTCGTGCGTGGCGGCCTACCGCGACGAGGTGCGCTCGCTGGCGTCCCAGCCGCTGCTCGGTAGATCGTTCAACCGTCTCGACGTCGACGCGCTGCGCGACCGGGCGTCCGACCGCGCCCTCCGGGACGAGATCACGCGGGCGGCCGCTGCGGCCAGGAGGAGGACCAGCGACCGTGCCCTGCCCCGTTTCACCGAGGAGGTCGACGGCGGACGCCGCATCGTCGAGGAGCCGCCGCTGATCACCCGGGTCGCCGCCGACGACTACGAGCGGATCGCGGTCGGCATCGACGACTATCTGTGGTCGCTCGCCCCGCACTGGCGGCGCGTGGTCGGGGGCTACACCCTGGTCGACATCGCCCACAAGGTGGTGGGGGTCGGATCGGTCGGTCTGCGGGCCTATGTGGCACTGCTCGAAGGCAGCAGCCCCGACGACGTGCTGTTCCTGCAGCTCAAACAGGCCCGCCGCTCGGTGCTCGCCCCCCACGTCCACGGCGAGACCGCCCTGCACAAGCACCAGGGGCAGCCGGTGGCTGAATACCAGCAGGCGCTGCAGACGGTGAGCGACCCCCTTCTCGGGTTCACCAGGATCGACGGGCGCGACTACTACGTGCGCCAGTTCCGCAACATGAAGGGGACGGTGCCCCTCGATGCGATCGGCCCGACCGCGCTGTCCGACTACGCGGGGATCGTCGGGCACCTGCTCGGCAAGGGGCACGCCCGCACGGCGGGGGCGTCGATGATCGCTGGATATCTGGGCAGCAGCGACACGATCCTCGATGCGTTCGCCCGCTTCGCGTACGCCTACGCCGACCAGACGGAGGCCGACCATGCCGAGCTGGTGCGGGCCGTGCGAGTCGGTGTGCTGCCCATCGCCGAGGGCGGACCGGGACAGATGGGCAGCCGATTCCGCCCGGGTGGATGAGCGACCGCCGATGGTGGGAGACTTCCCGCGCCGCGCGAGGGTGCGGTGGGACGCCGGCCGGGCCGGCCGGAGAGGAGCGCAGGCTGATGGGATCTCGTCGGGTCATCGCCGTGGTGCTGGCGGGCGGAACGGGCACCCGGATGGGCTCTGCCGTGCCGAAACAGCTGCTGCACCTGGCCGGGAGGCCGGTGCTGCAGCACAGCATTGAGGCATTCGAGGCGTCCGAGGACGTCGACGAGGTGCTGGTGCTCATGCACCCCGACTTCCTGGCGGAGGCGCGGGACCTGGCGGCGTCGTCCCCGAAGGTCACCGCGGTCATCGCGGGGGGCAGGACCCGCAACGAGTCGACCCAGGCGGCCCTGGATGCGCTCTCGGGGGTGGCCGGCCCCGATGACAAGGTGCTCTTTCACGACGCGGTGCGTCCCCTCGTCGATGCCGCCACCATCGCGCGCTGCGTGGCCGCGCTCGATCGGCATGACGCGGTCTACGTGGCGGTGCCGAGCGTCGACACGATCATCGAGGCCGAGGGGACGAGGCTCGTCGCCGTGCCCGACCGTCGCCGGCTGCACCGGGGGCAGACCCCGCAGGGGTTCCGCCTGTCGACGATTCTTGGCGCCTACGCGAGCGCCTGGCAGGACCCGCTGTTCGAGGCCACCGACGACTGTTCGGTGGTGCTTCGCTATGCCCCGCAGGTGGCCATCGAGGTCGTGCCCGGATCGGTCAGCAATCTCAAGATCACCGAACCGATCGACCTCGTCATCGCCGAGGCGTTGCTTGCCCGGGATCGGGTCTGATCCCGGGCCGCACGGTCACTTCTTGGACGCCTCGTAGGTGTCGACGACCTCGTCGGTCGGGCCGTCCATCTCGACGACGCCCTGGTTGATCCAGATGGTGCGGGCGCAGGTCTCCCGGATCGACTTCATGGCGTGCGAGACCAGGAAGATCGTTCCGGCGTGCGACGCGATCTCGCGGATCCGCTCCTCGGAACGCTCCTGGAAACGCTTGTCGCCGACCGACAGGGCCTCGTCGATGATCAGGATGTCGTCGGCGCGGGCCGCGGCGATGGCGAACTTGAGCCGGGCCGCCATCCCGGAGGAGTAGGTGCGCATCGGCAGGTCGATGGACTCCTCGAGCTCTGCGAAGGCGACGATGTCGTCGCGCATCTCCCGCACCTCGCTGGGGGTGAACCCCATGGCGAGACCACCGAGCACGATGTTGCGCTCGCCGGACAACTCGGGCAGCAGCGCTGCCGCGGCGACCCCCAGCATGTTCGGCCTGGACCGGGCATAGACGGCACCCGCGGACGGCGGCGTGAGCCCGACCAGGGCACGCATCAGCGTCGACTTGCCCGACCCGTTGGGGCCGATGATGCCGATCGACTCGTTGCGGTGGGCCACGAAGGACACCCCGCGCAGGGCGTGCACCTCGCGGATTCCCCGGGAGACCCGCAGCAGGCCGTTGCGCTGGCTGCCAGCGGCCTTGCCGGTGGCGTATACGCGGTAAGTGACGTGCAGGTTCTCGACGGACACGACGGGCTCACCGAGCTCACCCGTGCGCTGGTACTCCTCAATCGCGACCATAACGCTCCTCAGCGGACCAGAAGAACAGAACGCCCACGACCAGCGTGATGACCGCGGCCAGTGACAGGAACAGCCAGTAGTGCTGGTTGAACGAGGTGCCGGCGTCCTCGGTGAGGAAGTGGCGGGCCATCTTGAGCACCTGATACATGGGATAGGCGTCGTAGGCCTTGATGATCAGCGGGTGGCCCTTCATCACGGAGTCGACGCTGAACAGCACGCCCGACGCGTAGAACAGGATGCGGGCGATGTAGGGCAGCAGTTCGGCCAGGTCGGTGACATGGACCGTGATGCGGGCCAGGATCATCGTGACGCCCGCGTTGAAGGTCGCGTAGATGGCGAACAGCGGAATGACCCACAGCCACTTCAGGCTCGGGTAGTGACCGAACAGGATGAGGATCGGCACCAGCACGACGAGCGTGATGAGGAACGAGTACATCCTCTCGGCCCACACGGCAAGCGGCAGGGTCATCCGGGGGAACGCCAGGGACTGCACCATGTTCCGGTTCGCGGTCACCGCATGGGCGCCCTCGACGAAGCAGCCCATGAAGAACTCCCAGAAGAACACGCCGACCACGACGTAGACGGGGTAGTCCTTCGGTCGGGTCGCGCCGGTCTGGATCACACCGAAGATGAGTCCGTAGACGGCGGCGTTGACGAGGGGGCGGATGGCGATCCACAGGATGCCGAGGCGGTTGGCCTCGTACTTGGCACGGAGTCTGTACCTCGCGAGCGTGGTGATGAACGCCCGGCGCCGCCAGACTTCGGCGAGATAGCTGAATAAGGGGGGCCTGGCACCCACGCGATGCAGGTGCTCGACATCAGCCAGTTGGCTCACTGACATATGGCAGGAATTCCTCTCAGCGGCCTCCGGGGGGGCGCCGCAATCGGAAAGCTTAGACCCTCGGAGTCGGTGGTCCGGGCAGGGGAGGGGCCGTAGGAAACGGATCGCCTGGATGACCCCGGTCACCGTGCCCCTGTGGTTGTCATCGGGTGAGGCGAGCGGCGATGGAGCCCCCGGAGGGAGTCGAACCCTCGACCACTCGCTTACAAGGCGAGTGCTCTGGCCGCTGAGCTACGGAGGCGGGACGGCGCGCGTCGTGGATCATTGTGCCGCATCCGGATGAGGACCCGCGGCGGCGGCCGGGACGCCGGTCACACGCCGGCGGCAGCGACGAACCCTCGGCCGGACCCTGCCAGGCGCACGGCCTCCCCGGCGGCAGCGAAGCCCGCCGTCCCGGCGTCGAGCACCAGCCCGGAGGCGTCGGTGAGTGGCCCGTCGAGCACCAGCACGATACGGGCGAGGCCCGTGCCCGGCAGCTCGAGGGTGTCGCCGTCGGCGAGGTCGAACCGCCAGAGCCGGAATTCCGGCTCGCCGGCCGCGTATTCGCACAGCCCCGGCGCGACCGTGACGACCGGGACGATTTCGGGGGGGCCGGGGTCGAAGTCGACCACCCGGACCAGTTCGTCGACATCGATGTGCTTCGAGGTGAGCCCGCCGCGGACGACGTTGTCGGAGTTGGCCATGATCTCGACGCAGGTGCCCTCGAGATAGCAGTGCAGGTTGCCCGCCGGGAGGTGGATCGCCTCACCGGGACGGAGCACGAGGCGGTTCATCAGCAGTGCGACGATGACTCCGGGGTCACCGGGATAGTGCTTGACGAGTTGCAGCGCCGTCCGGGCGAACTCGCCGACCGGTCCGGGGTCGTCGGCGTGGCGTTCTGCGGCCGCGGTGATCTCGAGCACGTACTCGGGATGGTCGTCGGAGCGCAACACGTCGAGGAACACCTCGGCGAGGGCGGCGGCTCCCCGGCGGCTGAACAGCGGACCGATGAGTTCGCCGATGAGTCGGACCACGCCGAGCGCGTCGAACAGCCGGCGGGTCTCCTCGGGGTCGCGGAAGCCGCACAGGGCGGTGTAGTCGCTCAGCGCGACGACCATTTCGGGCTTGGGCCAGTCGTCACGATAGGTGCGGGCCGGATCGTCGAGGGCCAGGCCGGCCGCGTTCTCGCGGGCGAATCCCTCCTGGGCCTGGACGCGACTGGGGTGGGCCTGGAGCGACAGCGGGGCCGCGGCGGCGAGCAGCTTCAGCAGGAACGGGAGCCGGTCGCCGAAGGCGGCCCGACTCTGCTCCCCCAGCACCTCCGGGTGCCCGGCGATGAACCCGTCGAGGGGGGTGGTGTCGTCGAGGCGCGACGGTGCGCTCGCATGGGCGCCGAACCACGCCTCCGCCACCGGCTCACCGGTCGCGGGCAGTCCGAGCAGGCGGGGGATGGCGTCCGTGGAGCCCCAGGCGTAGTGCTGCAGCGTCTCATGCAGAATGCGCACCGCTGCCCCTTCCGCCGTCGATGCCCGCGCGCCATGCGGCCAGGACGCCGGCGGCGTCCCGGGTGGCTTCGGGGGGAACCAGCGGGCTGACGCGCTGCCCAGCCCGTAAGCAGCGGGCCACCTCCTGCGCCTCGAAGCCGAATCCTTCGCCGGGGATCGTCGCCGTGTACTCGAGGGACTCCCGCTCGCTGCCGGCCGTGGGGATCGTGGTGACGATCATCGACCGGGGGGCGATGAACCCGGCGGGGAAGTCGACCCGCGCGTGCTCGAACGCGACCGACAAGGACTCGGCCGGGCCGCACTCGAGTGATGCCAGGAGGGACGCCGTGGCGGACGGGCGTGAGTCGGTGGCTTTCCAGCGGAGCAGCGCCGCCGCGTGCCCGTCGACGCCCGTTCTGGTGAGGGAACCCTCGGCGCTGACCCTGTCGGGGCGTCCGAGCAGCATCAGGGCGGCGTGTACCGGGTAGACGCCGAGATCGAGGACCGCACCGCCGGCGAGGGCCGGGTTGAGCAGCCGGTGCTGGGGCGGCCCGTCGAACGGGAAGGTGAAGCTGCACGAGACGTGGCGTACGGCGCCGAAGCGCCCGTCGGCGACGAACCCAGCGAGTTGGCGCATCAGCGGGTTGCAGCGCGTCCACATGGCCTCCATGCAGAACAGACCCTCCTGCTCGGCGAGGTCGAGGAGGCGTGCGGTGTCGGCGGGCGAGGCGGTGAGGGGTTTCTCGACCAGGACGTGCTTGCCGGCGCGCAGGCAGAGCTCGGCCGCTGCCAGGTGGTGCGAGTGGGGGGTCGCCACGTAGACCACGTCGACCTCGGGGTCGGCCGCGAGATCCTCGTAGCTGCCGTGGGCCCGCGGAATGCCGTGGTCGGCGGCGAACGCCTCGGCTCGGGCCAGGTCGCGGGAGGCGACGGCCGCGACCGCGGCGTCATCGGGGATCAGCTGAAGGTCCCTCGTGAACCTCGCGGCGATGCCTCCGGTGGCGAGGATCCCCCACCGTACCGGCCGGTCTGCGGGCAGCGGGGTGAAGGCGGGCGACCGCCCATGCGGGTCCCACGGTGCACTCGTCATGTGCCCATCCAAACACGTCCCCGCCCCACCCGCGCCGAGGGCCGAGCCGAATGACACTCGTGTGGTTTGGTTCTAGACTCGGGCCATGTCCACCGCCCCGCACGAGACCGTCGACGGGCTGAGCGAGCGTGACGCGGCCATCCTCGAGTTCGAGCGCACGTGGTACCGGCTGGCCGGGCCGCGCGACCAGGAGATCCGCGAGCGGTTCGCCATGTCGACCACGCGCTACTTCCAGGTGCTCAATGCCCTCATCGACACCCCCGAGGCGCTCCAGCACGACCCGCTGCTCGTCAAGCGCCTCCGCCGGCTCCGCGAGTCCCGCCAGCGCACGCGCAGCGCCGCCCGGCTGCACGGCTGAGGGTCCCTCGGCGCGGGCTCATCAGGGCGCAGGCGGCCCGCACTCCGTCGCGGACGTCGCGGCGTGGGGCCTCGACGTAGCCGCCGGCGGTGAGTCCGGCCTGACGCTCGAAGAAGTTCGCCGAGGCGCGGTCGCCGGTGCGAAGCCACGACCACCCCATGAGCGCCGCGTACGCCGGTAGATACAACAGGCCGCAGGCGTAGGTGTACTGCCACGTGTGGGCCTCCTCGTGCTCGAGGACGCCCGGGACCCTGTCCTCGAGTTCGGCGAGCGAGGGACTCGCGGTCGTGATGACCGTGCCGATCGTGAACGCCCCGCCGGCCGGGAACCGGTGCCGGTAGCCCTCGGCGAGCCACAGGCCCCTCCCTCCGGGGCGGATCCTCGCGCCTCCGAGAGCGGCGACCGCCAGACCCGTCGGGGTCGACAGGTTGAGCCAGTTGCCGATCGCGCGGACGAGGAGCAGGCCCCAGCCGGCTCCGGCGTTGAGCGCCGAGAGCGGGCTCCGCCCCCGGCCGCCTGCCGGTGGCCGGGGGTCGTGGGATCCGTGCGTCACCGGGACTCCGCGGGCCGCGCCACCAGGACCGCGTCCCACACCGCATCGGCGACCCGGCGCTTGGACCCCGCCGCCTCGGCGACGACCGTCCCCCCGGGACCGAGCACGATGACCGCGTTGTCCGGCTCCTCGAAGCCGCGTGCCCACCCGACCTCGTTGAGCACGAGCAGGTCGGCCCCCTTACGGGCCAGCTTGCGGCGTGCGCGCTCGAGCAGGGCGTCGCGGCCGGGCGCCGTCTCGGCGGCGAACCCGACGATCGTCTGGCCCGGCCGCCGGGTGCGGACGAGGCCGGCGAGCACGTCGTCGGTCTCCACGAGCTCGAGGGTGCGGGTGGGGCCCTGCGCGGACTCCTTGGTGAGCTTCTCCTGGGACGCGTCCGCCGGGCGGTAGTCGGCCACGGCCGCGGCCATCACCACGACGTCGGCTCCCGTGGCGGCATCGGACATCGCTGCCTGGAGGTCGGCGGCGGTGCCGACCGCCACCACGGTGATGCTGGGGTGGGCGGCCTCCGTCAGCACCCCGGCGTCGACGTGAGCAACCACGAGCGTGACCTGGGCCCCCCTGTCGGCCGCGGCCCGTGCGAGCGCGACGCCCTGGCGTCCGCTCGAGCGGTTGCCGATGAACCGCACCGGATCGATGGGTTCGCGCGTGCCACCGGCCGACACGGCGACGCTCAGCCCGGCGAGGTCGTGCGGGCCCACCAGCGCCAGCGCCCGGGCGACGATCTCCTCCGGTTCCACCATCCGACCGGGCCCGGAGTCGCCGCCGGTGAGCTCTCCTTCTGCGGGGCCGATGACGTGGACGCCGCGGGCGAGCAGCGTGTCGATGTTGCTCACGGTCGCCGGGTGGCGCCACATGCCGCTGTGCATGGCTGGCGCCACCACCACCGGTGCCGAGGTGGCAAGTAGGGTGGCCCCGAGCAGGTCGTCGGCGATGCCGGCGGTCATCTTGGCGAGGGAGTTGGCGGTGGCCGGTGCGACGATCACGAGGTCGGCCGACTGGCCGAGGGCCACGTGCCGCACCTCGGCGACGTCCTCGTGCACGGAGGTCGTCACCCGTTGGCGACTGATCGCCTCCCAGGTCGTGAGCCCGACGAACTGCAGTGCGTCGGCGGTGGGGATGACATGGACACTGTGACCCCCCCGCACCAGCAGACGGACCAGGTGCACCGACTTGTACGCCGCGATGCCGCCGGTGACTCCCACGATGATGACCATGGCCCGATCCTGCCATCGAACGCGAGGGGTGTCGCATGTGCACGGTGATCCTGCGGGTGCCGTCGGTGCCGGGCCGGCCGGTGCGGATGCTCGCCGTGCGCGACGAGGATCCGTCCCGGCCCTGGCAACCGCTCGGGGCCTGGTGGCCCGACGAGCATCCGGGCGTGGTCGGTGTCCGCGACGTGCGGGCGGGCGGGGCCTGGCTGGCGGCGTCCGAGCGGCGGCTCGCGGTGCTGCTGAACCGCGCGAGCCCGCCGGTTCCCGATCATCTGGCACCTGTCTCCCGCGGCCTGATCGTGCTGGACGCCGCATCGGGCCGGCCCCCGCGTCCAACCCCGGCCGTGCCCGGGTTCAATCTCGTCGACATCACCCCGGGCGGGGTACTGCTCACCTCGTGGGACGGGGAGTCGGAGCGCCGGGTGAGCGTGCCCCCCGGAACCCACATGATCGCCCACGACGACCTCGACGATGCCCGCACGGCCCGGAGCGGCGCCTGGCTCGATGCCTTCGCCGTCGCACCGACCGAGGTGACCGGTGCGGCGTCCGAGCCGGCCTGGGCCGAGGAGTGGCTGGGCATCATCGCCCGCAGCGCCCGGCTCGACCCGGTCGATGCGCGGGCGATCATCCGTGACAACCGCCCGCTCGGATTACCGACCAGATCGCTGCTCCTGTGCGCGGCCACCATCGGCCCCGGCGGTGTCGATGTCCGCTACGCGGAATTGGAGCGGCCCGGACGGTGGAACGCCCCGGTGTTCAGCCCGCCTCGGGCCTGACCCGCGCCAGACGTCAGTGCGCGCCCAGCAGGGCGATGGCGGCGTCCAGCATCGGCGCGGTGAGGCGTCCGGTGAACGTGTTCCGCTGGCTCACGTGATAGCTGGCGACCACCGTGATCGGCCGGTCACCCGCCCGGAGCACGGCGGTCGCCCCGTGCCCGAACTTCGGCCTCGGCCGCGGCACGTCCCAGCCGATCCGGGCCGCCGAGGCCAGGGTGGCCGACCAGGCGTGTCCACCGAGGGCCAGCACCGCCCGCAACCTCGGACCCATGAGCACGAGCTCCCGGTCGAGCCATCCCCCGCAGGCGGCGAACTCCGCCGGCGTCGGACGGTTGGCCGGAGGGGCGCAGTGCACCGCGGCGGTGATCCGGACGCCGGTGAGCCGCAGGCCGTCGCCGGCGTGCGTCGATCCCGCCTGGGAGGCGTAGCCGGCCCGGTGCAGTGCGGCGTAGAGCCAGTCGCCGGACCGATCGCCGGTGAACATCCGTCCGGTGCGGTTCGCGCCGTGCGCCGCCGGTGCCAGGCCGACGATCAGCACGTCGGCATCCGGGTCGCCGAACGAGGGGGCCGGCCGGCCCCAGTAGTCCTGGTCGGCGTAGGCGGCGCGCCGGGTGGCGGCCACCTCCTCGCGCCAGGCGACGAGCCGCGGGCAGGCGCGGCAGACGCTCACCCGCGCGTCAAGATCGTCCAATCCGGTGCTGGACCGGGCCAGGGCGGCGACATCGCCGGGGGAGTGTGCGACGGGTGTGCCGGCGCGGGCGGGATCGTGAGACCACTGGTGAGCCATGCGCCCAGCCTGGCACGGGCCCGAGCCGACGCCGGAACTTTGCACTCGTTCGGGTCGAGTGCTAAACATGATGCTGGCACTCGGGTATGGTGAGTGCTACCTGGGAGCGGGTCGTGAGATCGCCAGATCGTCCGTCGCGGGCACTACCGGTTTCCAGTCTCCATTGACCACCCATGGAGCCCACGGGCTCCTCACGCCGAAGGACATATCGCCTGATGGCCAAGCTCATTCAATTCAACGTTGAGGCCCGCCGCGGCCTCGAGCGGGGGATGAACATCCTCGCCGACGCGGTGAAGGTCACCCTCGGCCCCAAGGGCCGCAATGTGGTGCTGGAGAAGAAGTGGGGCGCTCCCACCATCACCAACTACGGCGTCTCGATCGCCAAGGAGATCGAGCTCGAGGACCCCTACGAGAAGATCGGCGCCGAGCTCGTCAAGGAGGTCGCCAAGAAGACCGACGACGTCGCGGGTGACGGCACCACCACCGCGACCGTGCTCGCCCAGGCCATGGTGCGGGAAGGTCTGCGCAACGTCACGGCCGGGGCCAACCCGATGTCGCTGAAGAAGGGCATCGAGGCGGCCGTGTCCGCTGTGGTCGGCGAGCTCCTGTCGATGGCCACCGAGATCGAGACCCGTGAGCAGATCGCCGCGACGGCGTCCATCTCGGCCGGTGACACCACCGTGGGCGAGATCATCGCCGAGGCGATGGACAAGGTCGGCAAGGAAGGCGTCATCACCGTCGAGGAGTCGAACACCTTCGGGCTCGAGCTCGAGCTCACCGAGGGCATGCGCTTCGACAAGGGCTACATCTCGCCCTACTTCGTCACCGACCCCGAGCGGATGGAAGCCACCCTCGACGATCCCTACGTGCTGATCGTCAACTCCAAGGTGAGCAG
>DAIESZ010000316.1 GCA_027346035.1 Propionibacteriaceae bacterium | reverse complement strand
GCACGGCCGAGATCCTCACCAAGATGATGGTCTCCGTCGTCGACAACGGCAGCGGCGCCCGGGCCCGCATCGACGGCGTGCAGGTGGCCGGCAAGACCGGCACGGCGCAGCATGACCCCAAGAAGCCGCCGCACGCTTGGTTCATCTCGTTTGCGCCGGCGAACGATCCGCAGGTCGCCGTGGCGGTTGTCGTCGAGGACGGCGGCGTCACGGGCAGTGAGATCGGCGGCGGACGGATCGCGGCACCCATCGCGCGGGCCGTGATGGAGGCGGTGATCGGCAAATGAGCCTGCACCTCGACTCTGGCCGTGTCATCGGCAACCGCTACACCCTCACGCAGCCGATCGCCTCGGGTGGCATGGGTGACGTCTGGGAGGCCACCGATGGAGTCCTCGGTCGTGAGGTCGCGGTGAAGGTCCTGCGCACCGGGGTCAGATCGACCGACGAGAGCTTCACCCGACGGTTCCGTGACGAGGCCAGGCACGCGGCCGCACTGACCCATCCCAACGTCGCCGCGGTGTATGACTACGGCGAAGAGGCCGACGGCACGGCATACCTCGTCATGGAGCGCGTCCCCGGGGAGCCGCTCACCGAACTCATCCGTGAGGGCCGGGTCGGCCCGGACCAGGCCCGCTGGATACTCGGGCAGGCGTCCCTCGCCTTGGCTGCCGCGCACGCCACCGGGCTCGTCCATCGCGACGTCAAACCCGGAAACATCATCGTGACGCCTTCAGGTGCGGCCAAGCTGACGGACTTCGGCCTCGCCCGGGCGGGGGAGGGGAATGGGCACACCCTCACGGGCGAGGTGCTCGGCACCCCCGACTACATCAGTCCCGAGCAGGCCCTGGGTGAGCCCGCGACACCCGCGAGCGACCTCTACTCCCTCGGCATCGTGGCCCACGAGATGCTTTCCGGGGCCAGGCCGTTCGACATGGGGACGCCGGTGGCGACCGCGCTGGCACACGTCAACGACGTGCCGCCACCCCTACCCGACACCGTCCCCGAGGACCTCCGTGCCGTGGTTGCAGCGTGCCTGTCCAAGGACCCCGCGCACCGACCAGGGAGTGCCCTCGAGGTGGCCCGAAGCCTGGGGATGCCCACCGACCCCGTGGCGCCGATCGTCGGGGCGGCGGCGACGGTGCGCCTCGCCACGGTGACACCCCGGACACCGCGCTGGAACACCCGGTCCGACGTGCGCGCCGGCCGCGTCGGTCAGGTGGGCGGCTGGCGCCACCGGGGATGGCTGCTTGCGCTGGCCGGCATACTCCTGGCCTCGGCGCTCGTCGCAGCCGTGGTGCTCCTGAGCGGGGCGACGACGCCAGCGAGCACACATCCCTCCCCGGGCCGCACTTCAGAGCCCACGACGAGCGCTGCTCCTTCTACCAGGCCGCCGACCACGGCGGCTCGCAGCGCCGCCGTGGCGCCGGTTCCAGCGGCTCCAGCTCCCCAGCATCCCGGCAAGGGCAAGCGCGCAGATCCCGGCAAGGGCAGGGGGCACCAGTGATGATCACCGGCCACCGCACACGGCACGACGAACGGGTAGGTATGACGCACGAAGGAATGAAGTCCAGGGGGATCGCGTGAGCGCCGCACCCCGCGTCCTCGGGGGACGCTACGAGATCGGCGACCTCATCGGTCGCGGCGGGATGGCCGACGTCTACATCGGTCATGACGCCCGCCTGGGCCGCCAGGTGGCCATCAAGATGCTGCGGTCCGACCTTGCCCGCGACCCCAACTTCCTCACTCGGTTCCGGCGGGAGGCTCAGTCCGCGGCGAGCCTCAACCATCCCAATGTCGTCGCGATCTTCGACTCGGGTGAGGACGAGGTCGTCGACGCCTCGGGGGCACACCACACGCTGCCCTTCATCGTCATGGAGTTCGTCGATGGCAAGACGCTGCGCCAGCGCCTCGCTGAGTCCACCCGGCTCGACCCGGCGGAGGCGATCGCGATGACGCAGGGCGTGCTGGAGGCCCTCGCCTACAGCCACCGGATGGGCATCGTGCACCGTGACATCAAGCCGGCCAACGTCATGATCACCGCGTCCGGACACGTCAAGGTGATGGACTTCGGCATCGCCCGTGCCATCGCGGACACCGCCGCGACGATGACGGCGACCTCGTCCGTCGTCGGCACCGCACAGTACCTCTCCCCGGAGCAGGCCCAGGGACAGACGGTCGACGCCCGGAGCGACCTCTACTCGACCGGCTGCCTGCTGTTCGAGCTCCTGACCGGCCGGACGCCCTTCACGGGCGACTCGGCCGTCGCCATCGCCTACCATCACGTCGGAGAGGCGCCCCAGCCGCCGAGCATCTGGAACAACGCGGTGGGGGGCGACCTCGACGCGGTGACGCTGCACGCGTTGGTCAAGGACCGGGCCGCACGATATCAGGATGCCCGGGAGTTTCTCGACGACCTGGAGGCGGTGCGCACTGGTCGGCCGATCAGCGCCGCCGCGCTCGGATCCGGCGCCCTCGCCGGCGCCGCTACGACCCAGACGCTGCCTGCGGGGTATGCCGGCAGCGGCGTTCCGACGGTCGTGCAGCCACGGGTGACCGCCCGGAGCCAGCGCTACGAGGACACCGCCGGCCTGCCGGCGGTCGGGCACGACGTGAGTGAGCGCCAGCGCCGAGACGGACGAGGCCGGGCGGCCTTTATGACGGTGCTGGCTCTTCTGCTGCTCGCCCTCGTCGGCTGGGCGGCTGTCTCGTGGTTCAGCAACCAGCAGCCGGATGTCGTCATGGTGTCCGTGCCCGACCTCAAGGGCATGACGGAGATTCAGGCCATGAACACCCTGAGCGCGAAGAACCTCAAGGGTGACTCGAGCGAAGCTCCCAACGACGCCAAGCAGGGGACGGTCTTCCAGCAGGACCCGGCGGCCGGCCAACAGGTCCGCGAGTCGAGCACCGTGAAGTTCGTCGTGTCCTCGGGGCCAGAGTCGGTCAGCGTGCCTGACGTCACGGGCATGCCGAAGGACCAGGCGCAGTCGGCGCTCGGGGACGTCGGCCTCAAGGTCTCGCAGTTCGTCCTCGTCGATGACCCGGGCCAGGAGAAGGACCACGTCATCGAGACGATCCCAGCGGCACGCGAAAGCGTCGCGAAGGGCACCGGCATCGAGGTCCGGATCGCCAGCGGCAAGGTGAAGATCCCCGACAACCTCGTCGGACAGGACTGGGCGCTGGTCGCGAATGCTCTGTCCGACCTCAAGCTCGTGCCGAAGAAGCAGGAGGTCGACTCCGACAAGCCCTCCGGCACGGTCCTCGAGGTTGCGCACGCGGGTGATGTCGTGGCGGTCGGCTCGGATGTCGTCGTCAAGGTGGCACGCACGCCGGCTCCACCGCCGGTGACGGTCACACCGACATCGACACCGACCAGCACGACGACGGGGACCGAGACGACGACGCCGCCGCCGGGCGGCTGACCGCGGGCGGCGTGGGAGACGAGCCCTCAGACGGCCGCGCTGACGAGGGGGCTCAGGCCCTCCGACCGGACGATGGCCTGGGGGTCACCGCACATGGCGAGGAAGTTCGCCAGCATC
>DAIESZ010000298.1 GCA_027346035.1 Propionibacteriaceae bacterium | reverse complement strand
GTCGGGGCAGACCCAGGCGTTCCTCCACGTCGGAACCGAGCACGCGGCGCTGTACGCCTACCTGCCGTGATCCGATGAGACACGGCCGGCCCCGGTTCCCCATCGAGGGGGTCGGGGCCGACCCGCATCCGACCGGGGGGGAGCGACGCCGACCGATTGGCCGGCCCGATCAGCTGACCGCGACCGCCCGAAGAACCGACCCGGTGCCCTCCAGGCGGTAGGGGTGCGGCAGGTCGTCGGCGTCCAGCCAGGAGCCGGTGGGGACGCCGGCAAGGTGCGCCCGCCATTCGCTGTGGCCCTCGACGATGGCCGGCACCCAGATCACCTGCTGGCGCCAGCCCCGGGACAGGGCCGAGACGAGATCGACATGCACCGCGTCCGTGACGATCTCCGGGTCGACCGGGGCGTCGCCGGCCTCGACGAGGAGGTCGACCGCCCGGTGCCACACCCGGTGCGCGAGTTCCCGGTGGAAGGTCGGCAGCGTCGGCGCCGCGGCGACGAGGGTCGGTGCCTCGGGATCGTCACTGCGGCTGATCACCCAGCCCGGCTCCTGATCGTCGGGCAGGACGACGGCGGTGACCCGAGGTGCGCGCAGCACCAGGCGGGAGCCATCGGGCCATCCCGCGTGGGCCAGGGTGGCGTCCGGGCTCGGCTCGAGGCGCATCTCGATCGACCCGAGGCGCACCACGACGCCGCGGTCGGTGTCGTCAACCCGCAGGGTGCCGGGCAGCACCGACGAGAGCCAGCTCCACACCTCGCGTGCCCCCTCGACCCACCGGGACGCCGTGGTGTCGGAGTCCTCGTCGGTCCAGGCGCGCAGAACGTGGAACGGTGGCTCCCGCAGCCGGTCCGCCCACGTCGTGGTGCCGGTGGTGCGGGCGGCTCGCGTGTCCATGAGTTCAGGCTAGCCGCGTGCCGCGATGGGCCGAGCGCCCGAGGCGATCCGTCGGGTCGGGTGCCCGTCCCCGGAAGTCGCACACACACTCCACGCCGGCTTCACGCGGGCTTCACATCCCCCCGCGAGGCTGTGGTCAGCGACCGAGGACGGCCGCGGCGTCGAGGGAGCAAACATGCAACCGGCACCACCCAGCACCCCCCGGGCATCGACCCGGGGACGGACCGTGACCAGGGCCCAGCGACGGCTGCGGGACATCGCCCGGGTCAAGCGGGTGCGACATCTCGTCCAACTGGGCGTCGCCGCCCTGATCCTGGTCGCCGCCGTGCGGCATCAGACGAGCGGGTCGGGGGAGACCCCATCGGTCGATGCCCTGTGCCCCTTCGGTGGGGTCGAGACGCTGATCACCTGGGTGACCACCGGTGAGCTCATCTCCCGCACCCACGCGTCCAACCTCATCCTGGGCCTGGCCGTGCTGGTGGCGGCAGTGCTCGTGGGCAACGCGTTCTGCGGTTGGATCTGCCCCTTCGGGGCTCTGCAGGACGCCATCGCGTGGGTGCGCCGCAGGCTGGGGCTGCCGACGCTGCGGATCCCTCGCCGTGCGGACAGGATCATGCGCTACGGCCGGTTCGTCGTGCTGGGCCTGGTCGTCTACCTGAGTGTGCACACCGTCCGGCTGTGGTTCGCCGACTACGACCCGTACGTCACGGCGTTCGGGCTCGGCTGGCTGTTCGAGTTCGATCTGGCGGCGATGTGGCCGGCGCTGGCGATCACCGTGCTGGTGCTCGCGGCGTCCCTGCTGGTCGAGCGGTTCTGGTGCCGCTACCTCTGCCCGCTGGGAGCGGTGTTCTCCCTGGTGGGTCACCTGTCGTTCCTGCAGATCCGCCGGGCGCCGAGTACCTGCACCGACTGTGCCCTGTGCGATCGGGCCTGCCCGGTGGGCATCGAGCCGAGCAAGGCCCAGCCGTTCGTGTCGAGCGACTGCATCGGCTGCATGGACTGCGTCACGGCCTGTCCGGTGAAGGGTGCGCTGACCGTGGACGGACCGGTGCTGGTGGGCATCCCCATGCGCCGGGATCTCGAACGGGTCAGCCGGGTCAAGGTGGGGAAGGAGACGACATGACACTGTCGAGGGTGTGGGTTGCCCCCGTCGCATCGCTGGCGATCATGGCGGCCACGGTCGGCATCTCGCAGGCGACAGGGACGTGGGCCACGTCCGGACGCCAGGTGATCACCGCCGGCACGTCCATCACGGTCGACGACATCAAGGGGTGGATGACGCTGCAGCAGGCGGCCGATGGGCTGGGCCTCCCGGTCGACGAGCTGATCGGACTGATCGGTGCTCCCGCGGGGGTCGCCGTGACTCCCGACACGGCGTTCAAGGATCTCGAGTCGCTGGTGCCGGGCTTCGAGCTCACCACATTCCGGGAGCTGCTTCGCGCCCGGCTGGCCGGGGTCGTCCCCTCCCCGGCCGGCGGGGCGTCGGCGTCGAGCGCTCCGGCCTCGAGCGCTCCGGCCTCGAGCGTCTCGGCCACCGCTGGTGACGCCTCGGCGACCACTCTGCCCCCGCCAACGGCGTCCCACACGCCGACCGGGACGCCGACCGGCGACGCTCTCGGGTCGGGTGCCGAAGGGACAGTCACCGGCCAGTCGACGCTGCGGGCGCTGGCGAGCGCGGCGGGGATCGACCCGCTGGTGCTGGCTGCGGAATCGGGCCTGCCGGCAGATGTCGACCTCGACGCGACGCTGCGCTCGCTGCGGGACGCCTACCCGACTTCACCCTCGAGAACGTCCGGGACGCGGTGGCCTGGCTGGGATGAGGGTTGGCCACGTCGGCGGCGAGCCGGGAGCGTGCGGGTCGAGGCGCTGGGGTGGTCGGACGGCGTCGTCGCATGCCTCCTGGGGGAGGATGTTGTCCGGTTCTGATTCGGTGTTGTCCGGTGGCATTTCTCCTCCTGGATGGGCTATGTGAGGGCTAGAATAGAACACATGAGCGAAATGGTGGGTTTGCTGGATCAGCGGGTTTCGGCCCGTGCAGCACTCGCTTCCGCGATGGCCAACCTGGGACCCATGCTCGATCTCGAGTCAGGCCCCGCCGATGTCGGGGGTCGTGCCGATGTCGATCTGATCCGGGCTCTCGAAGACGTCAAGAACGCAGCCTGCGCGGTGCAGGCAGTCGTCGCGGTCAGGTTCGCCCGCACGCAGCGGGCGGAGCAGGCGCGGTGTGGTGTGCCGGCCGCGCGGGTGGGTCAGGGTGTCGCGGAGCAGGTGGCGTTGGCCCGGCGCGAGTCGCCGCACGCGGGGGCGATCTTCCTCGGTATGGCGACGATGCTGGTCGCGGAGATGCCCCGCACCCTCGCCGCGATGTCGCGGGGTGTGTTGTCGGAGCATCGGGCCCGGCTCGTCGTCCAGGAAACCTCGTGCCTCACCCGCGAGGCCCGCGGAGAGATCGACGAGCGGGTGTGTGGCGATCTCGCCCGGCTCGAGACCTTGGGCACGAGGCGCTTGGGGAATCTCGTGCGCGGCGAGGCCGCCCGGCGGGATCCGGCCGGGGTCGCCGACCGGCTGGGTCACGCCGCCACCGAACGCTTCGTGTCGTTGCGTCCGGCGCCCGACTGCATGACCCGACTCACCGCGCTGCTTCCCGTGGCGCAGGGCGTGTCCGTTCTCGCGGCCCTCACCCGAGCCGCCGACGCCGCCCGTGCCACCGGCGAACCGCGGACGCGGGGTCAGGTGATGGCCGACGAGTTGGTCGTCCGGGTCACCGGGCAGACCTCGCCGGACGCGATCCCGATCGCCCTGCACCTGATCATGCCCGCCGACGCCATGCTGAGCGGCGGCACGGGCGACGGTGACGGTGCCGGTGACGAACCGGCCCGGGTCCTCGGATGGGGTCCCGTCCCTGACCGGGTGGCCCGGCGTCTCGTGGGCCAGGCTCCCCGGCTCGGCTCGTGGATCCGCCGTCTCTACGCGGCGCCGTCGGGTGGGCTGGTCGCGATGGAATCCCGGCGCAGGTTGTTCCCCCATGGACTGGGTGAGTTCATCACCATCCGTGACGACATCTGCCGCACCCCGTTCTGCGACGCACCCATCCGCCACCTCGACCACATCACCCCAAACGCCGACGGGGGTGAGACCAGCGCGGCGAACGGGCAGGGGTTGTGCGAACGCTGCAATCACGCCAAACAGGCACGGGGATGGACCGCGCGCCAGCACAACGACGAGGTCGCGGGCGGCGTCCCGACGAACCGACACCGGGCCGACTCCCGTCACGAGGTGACGATCACCACGCCCACCGGCCACCGGTATCGGAGCCCGTCCCCCGGCCTCTCCTAGCAGGTTTCCCCCCGCGCGGCGCGCGGTTGCTGGGCGCGGTTGTGCTGTGCTGGCCCCATGGCCCTTCTGTCCACGGACCTGCTCGTCATGAAGCAGGTGACCCAGTTCATGAGCAACGACTTCGACATCCTCGATGCCTACGGGCAGGTCGTCGGGTTGGGGCACACCGGGGGATCCGTCCTCTCCCGGATGTTCCTCGGCCCCCGCCGGATCACCGTGACCGAGCCCGACGGCACGTCGCTGCTCACCGTCATCGACCCCCCGCAATTCCTGGGTCGTGATCGCATGGAAATCGTCGACGCCGACGGGCTCCCGGTGGCCGAACTCGTGAAGCAACTCGCCCTCGTGCGCACCTCGCTCACCGTGAACCTGTATTCGGCCGGCGAACTGAACGTCGAGGGCAGTTGGCTGAGCACCGAGTTCCAGGTGACCCGCAACGGCGCTCCGGTCGCGAGGATCACCCGCAAGCTGGCGAGCCTGGAGCAGTTCCTCGGCTACGGCCGCTACGCGATCGAGCTCGTGCCCGGCCAGCAGGAGGACATCCGCCGGGCGGTCATCGGCTCGGCCATCGCGCTCGATCTCATCCGGCGCAAGGCCCGTCAGCGGTCGAGCTGAGCCGCTCGGCGATCGCAGGCGGGTGACGGACGGGTTCCGGTTGTGCGGATCACCGCCGTCAGGGCCCGATCCGGTCCGCTCGCGATCTATCCTGTAGTCGGGTTGATTCGCCACCTGACTAGGTGAATCCCCTGGCTGGAGCCATCATGGGAATCCTCAGGAATGTTGTTCGGGTGGGGGCCATCTCGGCGGTGACGCTCGCGATGTCATTGGCCACGGTGCAGCCTGCTGCGGCCAACCCCTCGACGTCGATCTCCTATCCGAGCGGGTCGACCAACACGAGATACGTCGGCAAGGCCTTCGACGCCTGCAGCGCCCCGTCACTGGCGACGATCCAGAAGTGGAACGCGTCGCCCTACCGCTCGCTGGGGGTCTACGTCGGGGGTGCCAGCCGCACCTGCACCCAGCCGAACCTCACCGCGTCCTGGGTGACTGCCGTGACCAAGATGGGGTGGAGGTTGATCCCCATCTACAAGGGCGCCCAACCGACGTGTGGCGGCCGGGCGACCGACCCGAAGATCCTGCCGTCGACGGCTGCCGCGCAGGGCAAGGCGGCTGCCGACGACGCCATCAGTAAGGGGGCCGCCCTGGGCATGGTGGCCGGCAGTGCCTTCTACAACGACATCGAGGCCTACGCCCGAGACGACCCGACGTGTCGCACCGCGGTGCTCACCTACGCCTCGGCGTGGACCAGCCGCCTGCACGCGCGCGGGTACCTGTCCGGCGTCTACGTCAACCTGCTGAACGGTGCCGCCGACTTCGCCGCGGTCTACAACTCCACGGCCTACGCGCGTCCCGACGCGATCTGGGTGGCGCGCTACGACCTGTCGACCTCGTTGACGGGGTGGGCGGGCATCCCCAACAGCTTCTGGGCGGTGCACCAGCGCGCCAAGCAGTATCGCGGCAGCCACGACGAGACCTGGGGCGGCGTGACGATCAACATCGACAACGACCAGTTCGACGCGCCCGTCGCCACCGTCCGCTACGGCTACACGGTCACCTCGTCCATCCCGCTGAACGCGCGGAGCGGCCCATCGACCAGTTATCCGATCGTCAAGACCCTGCCGAGCCGGTCTGCGGTGAGCGTGCTGTGCCAGACCACCGGACTCAAGGTCGTCACCACCAGCGTGTGGGATCGGCTGAGCGACGGCACGTACGTCTCCGACTACTACGTCAGCACGCCGTCGAACACGACCTTCAGCGCACCCCTGCCACGCTGCACGTACAGCTACCAGGTCGCCGTGTCGGGGAACGTCAACCTGCGCAGTGGACCCGGAACCCAGTACGCCATCGTCGGATCGATTCCCAACGGCGGATTGGCGGCGGTGACCTGCCAGCAGTCCGGGAGCCTGGTGTTCACGACGCGCATCTGGGATCGCCTCGACAACGGCAAATGGGTCAGCGACTACTACGTCATGAACCCGAGCAACACCACCTACAGCGGGCCGGCCCAGCGGTGCTGAACCCACCAACGTCAAGACCCAGCGACGGACGCTGTCCGTGAAGGGCCGAGCTACTCGCCGAGAAGCCGCTCGAAGGCGTCCTCGGTGATGATCGGGATGCCGTAGTCGCGAGCCTTGGCCGCTTTGCCGCTCAACGAGTTGGGATCGGCGGCCACGAGCACCTTGGTCTTCCTGGTGATCGATCCCGTGGTGAGCCCGCGACGGTGGACCAGTTCCTCCCACTCGTCCCGCGGACGCCGCATGTCCCCGGTGAACACCACCCGATCGCCAGGATCCAGGCTGATGAGCGAGGTCATGGTGAGCGCTGTGGTCGCCAGGCCTGGTTCCAGGCGTGCCAGCGCCTGGGTGAGTGCCTTGTCGGCTCCGTCGGATCCGAGTCCGAGGAGGCTGGCGACCCGTCCGAGGTCGCGGCGCTCCGCCTCGGTGATGACGCCGTCGTCGAGGGCGATCATGGCGAG
>DAIESZ010000291.1 GCA_027346035.1 Propionibacteriaceae bacterium | reverse complement strand
TGCGGATCGGGGTGGTGCGCGAACTCGGCGGTGAGGGCTACGCCCCGGGGGTCGAGCAGCGGTTCCACGAGGCGGTCGAGTTGCTGCGGGAGGCCGGTGCCGAGATCGTCGAGGTGAGCTGCCCGCACTTCGTCTACGCGCTGCCCACCTACTACCTGATCATGCCCGCCGAGGTCAGCTCCAACCTCGCCCGCTACGACGGCATGCGCTACGGCCTGCGCAGCGGCGACGACGGCTCGTCCTCGGTCGAGCAGGTGATGAACCGGACGCGGGGCGAGGGCTTCGGCGAGGAGGCCAAGCGGCGGATCATCCTCGGAACGTACGCCCTGTCGAGCGGCTACTACGACGCCTACTACGGCTCCGCGCAGAAGGTCCGCACTCTGATCGCTCGCGACTTCGAGGCGGCGTTCGGTGAGTGCGACGTGCTGGTGTCCCCGGCGACCCCGACCACGGCGTTCAAACTCGGGGAGCGGATCGACGACCCGTTGGCCATGTACAAGGCCGACCTGTGCACGATCCCGTCGAACCTTGCCGGGAACGCGTCCGCGTCGTTTCCGTGCGGGCTCGCGCCCGAGGACGGACTGCCGGTCGGCTTCCAGGTGATGGCCCCGCCGATGGCCGACGATCGGCTGTACCGGGTCGGCGCGGCGCTCGAGCGGGCACTCACCGCACGGTGGGGGGGACCGCTGCTCGACCGTGCCCCCGACCTCGCCCGCTCCCCGCAGGCCCCCGTCGATGAGGAGAAGTGATGGACGATCTGCTCGACCTCGACCAGGTGATCGAGACGTTCGACCCGGCGATCGGCCTCGAGGTGCACGTCGAACTGAACACCGCCTCGAAGATGTGGTGCGGCTGTTCCACCGCCCCGGGTGCCGAACCCAACACCCAGGTGTGCCCGGTGTGTCTCGGGCTGCCCGGATCGCTGCCGGTCGTCAACGGCAAGGCCGTCGAATCGGTGATCCGGATCGGTCTGGCACTCAACTGCGACATCGCCGCATGGTGCCGGTTCTCGCGGAAGAACTACTTCTACCCCGACATGACCAAGGACTACCAGATCAGCCAGTACGACGAGCCGATCTGCTTCGACGGCCGCGTCGATCTGGAGGTCGGCGGGCGCACCTACGTCATCGGCATCGAGCGGGTGCACATGGAGGAGGACGCCGGCAAGCTGGTCCACGGGGGTGCCACCGGACGCATCCACGACGCCGACCACTCGCTGGTCGACTACAACCGCGCCGGGGTCCCGCTCATGGAGATCGTCACCCGTCCGGTGCCCGGCCTCGGTGCCGAGGCGCCCGCGGTGGCCCGGGCCTACATGGCCCACCTGCGGGACCTCATGCGGGCGCTCGGAGTGTCGGACGCGCGGATGGAACAGGGCAACCTGCGTTGCGACGCGAACATCTCGCTGGCCCCGAAGGGCAGCACCGACCTGGGGACCCGCACCGAAACCAAGAACGTCAACTCGCTGCGTTCTGTCGAGGCCGCGATCACCTACGAGATGCGCCGCCAGGGCGCGATCCTCGTCTCCGGCGGCAGGGTGAAGCAGGAGACCCGCCACTGGCACGAGGAGGGTTACACCTCGCCGGGACGCTCGAAGGAGCAGGCCGAGGACTACCGCTACTTCCCAGAGCCCGACCTCGTGCCGGTCGCCCCCAGCCGTGAGTGGGTCGAGGCGCTCCGGGCGACCCTGCCGGAACCGCCTGTCGCCCGGCGGGCCAGGCTGCAGGCGGGCTGGGGCTTCACCGATCTGGAGATGCGCGACGTGCTCGGCACCGAGGGGGCCATCGAGCTCATCGACGCCACCGTCGCGGCGGGGGCGTCACCGGCGTCCGCGCGCAAGTGGTGGCTCGGTGAGCTGGCCCGCCGGGCCAACGGGGCCGGGGCCGCGCTCGACGACCTCGCGATCGGGCCGCGGCAGGTCGCCGAACTGCAGTCGCTCGTCGACGCCGGCACGATCAACGACACGCTTGCCCGCGAGGTGATCGAGGCGGTACTCGCCGGCGAGGGGGATCCGGCGGCCGTGGTCGAGGCCCGCGGACTCGCGGTGGTCGACGACGACGCGGCCCTGTCCGCCGCTGTCGAGGCGGCGATCGCCGCCAACCCCGATGTGGCCGAGCGCATCCGAGCGGGCAGGGTCCAGGCGGCCGGGGCGCTGATCGGCGCGGTGATGAAGCAGATGCAGGGCCGGGCGGACGCCGCGAAGGTGCGCGAGCTGATCCTCGCCCGGCTCGGCTGAGCCGGGCTCGCCGCCCGGGTGGACACTGGGCCCGTGGACGAAGTGTCGTTGCCCCGTGTCCCGGTCCCCCCGGGTGTCACCCTGTTGCACCGGGTGTCGGTGAAACCCCACCACGTGCAGGCGTGGCGTCCCTTGTGGGACGAGGAGCGAGCGCTGCGCGCCGACCACGGGTTCGTCACGCACCGGGCGTTCCTCGGCACCCTCGCCGAGCCGAAGTTGACGTGGCTCTACTCGCATCCGGACCCGGACACGGGGGAGCGCTCCCTCGCGGTCGACCCCCGGTGGGACGACCTGCTGGCCCGCATGGCGCCGCACCGCTTCGGGAACCTGCTCGTGCGCCCCGTGCGCGTGGAGGTGCTCACGGGGGCCGACGCCGCCTCGATGGCGGGTCGGATCGCGATCATCCGCCGCTACAGCATCGTCGGTGACTGGCAGGGGTTCCTCGGGATCTGGCGCAGGATCGTCCCGGTGCGGGAGCGGTACGGGTTCCGGTGCCTGTTCGCCGTGGCCGACGAGCCGGCCTCGATGTTCACGTGGGCCTTCGACTTCGCCGGACCGTGGGAGGAGTTCCCGGACGCCCAGCGTGACTACTACCGCGACCCCGCACGGGTCGACCTGCGCGGGGTGTTCGATCACATGGCCGACTACGACATCAGCCCGGCCGACCCGTTGCCGCTCGGGTGAGGCTGCCCCGCCGCGCGGGCATCACAACGAGGCGTGGTACGCGAGGAATCGCTCGACCGCGTCGTCGTTCCCGAGCACGGTGACATCGGCGGCGTCCCGGCGTCCGCTCAGGGCGAGGAGCAGTTCGCTCGGCTCTCCGACGAGGGTGACGGTGCTGGTGCCGGGGTGCAGTCGCACCGACCCGCCCCCGGGCCGCTCGGCGACGACGCCGACCGGCGAGCGTCGCATCAGCATCCTGCCCATCATCCTGGCCGTCGACCACAAGCGGTCCTGGTCGCCCGGCTCCAGCCGGCGCGGCGGCTCGGGCCGGTCGCCGGCCCGGCGGACGTCCTCGTGGTGGATGAACAGTTCCGCGGAGTTCGCGAGCCTGTCGACCGCGCCGAAGCGGAACGGCGTGATCCCGTGGGCGCCCCTCCTCAGCTCGTCGACGACGCCGCGGAATCCGAGACGGTGCAGAACGGTGCGCATGCGCGAGTCGGTCAGCCCGTCCAGGGCCGGGACGGCGATCCCGAGCGCGGCCCAGGGTTCGTTCTCCCGCACCCAGAGGTGGGCGGCGAGATCGGCGGCCGTCCCCCCCTCGCAGAGGGTGGGGGCATCGGGCCCCACGCGGTCGAACAGGTCGCACAGGGCAGCGCGTTCACGGGCGGCGAGGCTCGTCATGGTTCTCCTTGGACGCTCGGTGGAGGATCGGTTCAGCCGGACACGCGGCCGTGCCCACCACCCATCCTGCCCTGTGGCCCCAGCGACTCGCCCGTAGGCGCGGACGCAGGGCGTCGCCGAGGGCCTGTCCGATAGGGATGCGTGACGAAGTGCCGCGCCTCCCGGGCGAGCCGGCCGCGGGGGCCGTCGCAGGTGGCCAATTCCTGGAGCAGCGCGGCCGTGTCCCGTCCGCACGAGTCGGCGAGGGCCAGAATCAGTTCGTGTTCGGCCCGGGCCCCGGGATGAAGATCGAGCAGCACCGCCGCCGCGCGGGCCCCGGCCGCCTCGTTGTGCCGGGCCAGCATGCCGACCAGCACGGCCGACTGGAGTCCGAGGTCGCACTCGTCGGGAACCCGTCGGGCCAGCCGGTCGAGCGCCTCGTGGCTGGCCCGGTCGACGACGTCGGCGACCTCCCCCCAGGACAGGTCGAGGTCGTCGTAGGCGTGGCGCATCGCCCGCCCCACGAACCTGCGGGGGCTGAGGGCGATGAGACCCCGCAGGGCGGCGATCCGGGCGTTCCGGACGGCGTCCGGCTCGTCCCCGACGCGCCTGCCGACCCCGGTGCACAGCAATTCGAAGCCGTTGTCGCAGCGCGAGAGCACGTCCTGGGAGTCGGTCTGCACGTCGGGCGGAGTGCCGTCGGGGTGTCGGGTCCAGGCGGTGATCGTCGTGAGCGCTGGCTCGTCGCCCCATGCCCCGAGGATCATCGCGGCGACCGCGCGGTGGAACGGAAGGGGCGAATGGTCGAGGATCCAGCGCAGCGCGGGAGCGCGGGACCGGCTGCCGCGCAGGCCGTCATCGAGGACGTCGAGCGCTCCGAACCCGCTGCCCCGGTCGGAGACGAACAGGGCGCGCCGCTGCTGCTCGACGCTGAGCCCGTGGCCCCGCCCGTCGGGATGCGCACCCCCGTCCACGGCGACTCCCTTCCCCGTTCCACTGTATGGTCCGGCCGGTCTGCCCCCGGCGACCGTCGTGGCGATCGGGGAGCGAGGCCCTAAACTCTGCGCCATGTCCCTCGATCCGACCATCGCCTCACGGCTCACGCGGAACTCCGACGGCCTTGTCCCCGCCATCGCCCAGGAGGCCGGCACCGGCGCGGTGCTCATGCTCGCCTGGATGGATGACGAGGCGCTCGCGCGCACCCTGGCCACCGGTCGGGCCACGTACTGGTCGCGCAGCCGCCGGGAGTACTGGGTCAAGGGGGAGACGAGCGGTCACACGCAGCACGTGAGGTCGGTGAGCCTCGACTGCGACGGCGACACGATCCTGCTGCGCGTCGATCAGGTCGGGCCCGCGTGTCACACCGGCACCGCGACCTGCTTCGACTCCGGCCTCGTGTTCGAGGACCTCGGCGTGCCCGCCGCCGGGGACGCTCCCGCCGGATCTGCGGGGGCGCCGGCATGAGCGTCGGGATCGGCCTCGACGAGTTCGGCCGGAGGGCGGACGCCGGGGCCCGGGTCATCCCCGTGTGGACGGTGATGCGCTGCGACGACCTCACCCCGCTCGGCATCTACCGGTCGCTGTGCGGAGAGCGGGACCTCACGTTCCTGCTCGAATCCGCGGAGGCGGGCGTGTGGTCCCGCTACTCCTTCATCGGCGTCGACGCCCAGGCCACGCTCACCGAACGCGACGGCGAGGCCGCCTGGCTGGGGCGCCCGATCGACGGCGTTCCCGCCTCGGGAGACCCGCTGGTCGCCCTGGCGCGCACCCTCGACGTGCTGCACACCGAGGCGCACGCCGATCTGCCGCCGCTCACCTCCGGCATGGTCGGCTACCTGGGCTACGACGTCGTCCGGCGGGTCGAGACGCTGCCCGACACGAACCCGGACGACCTGCAGGTTCCCGAACTGGTCATGATGCTCGCCTCCGACATGGCGGTCGTCGACCACCACACCGGGGAACTGTGGCTCATCGCGAACGCGGTCAACTTCGACGACTCCCCGGCCGGGCTCGAGGACGCCTACCGTGACGCGGTCCACCGCGTCCACGACATGGTGGCCCGGATCTCCCAGCCGCAGGCGCCGGTGCTCACGAGCCGGATCGACGGGGACCTGCCGCAGCCGGTGCGCCAGCGCAGCGCGGCGTCGTTCGGGGAGGCCGTCGAGCGGGCCGTCGAGTACATCCGGGCCGGCGACGCGTTCCAGATCGTCGTGAGCCAGCGCTTTGACCTTCCGACCAGCGCCGACGCCCTCGACGTCTACCGCGAGCTGCGCAGCATCAACCCCAGCCCGTACCTCTACCTGCTGAGGATGCCGGGCTTCGCCGTGGTCGGATCGAGCCCCGAGGCGCTCGTCACGGTCAAGAACGGCGAGGCGCTCACCCACCCGATCGCCGGATCGCGGCCGCGGGGCCACGACGAGCGGGAGGACCACCAACTCGAGCTGGACCTGCTCGGCGACGCGAAGGAGCGTGCCGAGCACCTCATGCTGGTCGACCTGGGGCGCAACGACCTCGGCCGGGTGTGCCGACCGGGCACTGTTGCGGTCACCGAGTTCATGACCGTGCGGCGCTACAGCCACATCATGCACCTGGAGTCGACGGTCACCGGCACCCTCGCCGAGGGCCGTACCGCCCTCGACGTCACCCTGTCCTGCCTGCCGGCCGGAACCCTGTCGGGGGCTCCGAAGGTGCGGGCGATGCAGATCATCGACGAGCTCGAACTCAGCCGCCGCGGGCTCTACGGGGGGGCCGTCGGCTACTTCGACTTCGCGGGTAACGCCGACACCGCGATCGCGATCCGCACGGCGCTGCTCAAGGACGGCGTCGCCCACGTCCAGGCCGGCGGCGGCATCGTCGCCGATTCGGTGGCGGCGACCGAGAACACCGAGACCGAGAACAAGGCCGCCGCGGCCCTGCGTGCCGTGCAGCGAGCGGCGCTCCGGCGTCCGGTGGTCTCGCCGGGGGCATCGTGATCCGAGGCCACGACCGGGCCCTGGTCACGACCGTGGGCCTCATCGCCGGCGCCGCCGGGGCCGTCGTGTCCGGGCAGGTGTGGTACCACACGGCCGGACACGGGTTCACCGGCACCGAACTGAGCGACGGCGCCGTCGAGGCGCTGTCGCTGGCCGCGCTGGCCGGCGTCGGGGTGACCCTGCTGCTCGGTGTGTGGGGACGCCGGGTGGTCGGCGTCCTGATCGCGGTGCTCGGGCTGGGGACGCTGCTCGTGTCCGTCCTGCGGAGGATTCCCACCACGACCCAACTGGTTCAGGTGCTGGGCGTGCCCGACACGCCCGGAGGCGGCACCGCCTGGCCGTGGGTCGCGGTGGTGCTGGGCGCCGCGACCGCCGCGGTCGGCGTCGGGTTCGTGCTGCGGGCGCACCGCTGGAGCAGCCCCAACGCCCGGTTCGATCGGGACGCCGGGGGGCGTCAGCGGGTGGTCGCATCGAACCTCGACGCCTGGAAGGCGCTGGACGCCGGTGACGATCCCACGGATTTAGACGGTAACCTCGCTCATGGCGCATCGACTCCGCGCCACGACCCGATCGGCCGGGTGCCCGGCACCCCGACCCAGCAGGAGTAGCCATGAGCTCGGTGTATCCGCCCGAGAAGTACCATGACGGCCGCAGCCCGTCCGCGTGGACCGTGTCGATCGGCGGCATGGTGGCCGGACTCGTCATCGCGATCGGCGCGGTGCTGGGCCCCAACTGGCCGACGATCTTCGCGGGTGTGGGGTTGTTCGTGATCGCCGGCATCATCGCCATGGTGCTCAGCCGCCGTGGCCTGTCGAACCGCACCTGAAGGGCGGGCAGTGGGCGTCCTCGATGAGATCATCGCCGCGGTGCGGGTCGACCTGGCCGAACGCGAGCGCACCGTCCGGCTGAGTGAGTTGCGCGCTCGGATCGACGCGATCCCGCCGGCACGCCCGGTGCTCGACGGGTTCCGCAGTCCCGGAGTGTCGGTCATCGCCGAGGTGAAGCGGGCGAGCCCCAGCAAGGGCGCGCTGGCCGCCATCGAGCGTCCCGCCGACCTGGCCGCCGAGTACGAGGCCGGTGGCGCGTCGGCGATCAGCGTGCTCACCGAACGTCACCGCTTCAACGGCTCGCTCGACGACCTCGACGCCGTGCGGGAGCGGGTCGACGTGGCGATCCTGCGCAAGGACTTCATGGTCACCGAGTACCAACTGGTCGAGAGCCGTGCCCACGGAGCCGACCTGTGCCTGCTGATCGTCGCGGCCCTGAACGACACCTCGCTGCGCACGCTGTACCGCACGGCCCTCGACCTCGGGCTCACCCCGCTGTTCGAGGTGCACACCCCCGAGGAGACCCGCCGCGCCGTCGACCTCGGGGCCGAGCTGATCGGCGTCAACAACCGCAACCTGCAGACCCTCGAGGTGTCCATCGACCGGTTCGGGGTCATGGCGGACCTCATCCCCGACACGACCGTCAAGGTCGCCGAGTCCGGCCTGCGGGGGCCGGAGGACGTCGCCCTGGTCCACGGCCAGGGCGCGAACGTGGTACTCGTGGGGGAGGCCCTCGTGCGCCACGGGAACCCCCGTTCGGCGGTCGAGGCGATGCGCGCCGCGGCTCGCCCGCGAGCACAGGCGAGCTGACCGATGGCCGACCAGACCGTCGGCCCCAGCACGAGATCGACCGATTCACCCGGTGCCCCGTCACCGTTCACCCGGAGGAGCCGCATGTCGTCCGACATTCCCCGCCAGCCATCGTCGGGCCCGTCCCTGCCCGACGCTCACGGCCACTTCGACGCCTTCGGCGGCAAGTTCGTCCCGGAGGCCCTGTCGGCCGCCCTGGAGGAGCTCGAGGCGGCGTTCACGGCAGCCGCCGCCGACCCGCAGTTCCTGGCCGAACTCGACGGGCTCCGCCGCGACTACGCCGGGCGCCCGACCCCGATCACCGAGGCCCAACGCTTCTCGCAGCACTGCGGCAACGCGCGGATCCTGCTCAAGCGGGAGGACCTGAACCACACCGGCAGCCACAAGATCAACAACGTGCTGGGCCAGGCGCTGCTCACCCGACGGATGGGCAAGAAGCGGGTGATCGCCGAGACCGGGGCCGGCCAGCACGGCGTCGCGACGGCGACCGCGGCCGCGCTGTTCGGGCTCGAGTGCCGGGTCTACATGGGCAAGGTCGACACCGAGCGCCAGGCGCTCAACGTCGCGCGGATGCAGTTGCTCGGTGCCGAGGTCGTGTCGGTGGCCGCCGGCTCGCAGACCCTCAAGGACGCGATGAACGAGGCGATGCGGGACTGGGTCACCAATGTCGACAGCACCCACTACCTCATCGGCACCGTCGGTGGCCCGCACCCGTTCCCGATGATGGTGCGGGAGTTCCAGCGGATCATCTCGATCGAGGCGCGAGCGCAGATGCTCGACCGCCTCGGCCGGCTGCCCGACGCGGTGACGGCCTGCGTCGGCGGCGGCTCCAACGCCATGGGCATCTTCGCGGAGTTCATCCCGGACCCCGACGTGCGACTGGTCGGCTTCGAGGCCGGAGGCGAGGGCATCGAGACCGGGCGGCACGCCGCCACGATCTCCGCCGGCGACGTCGGCGTCCTGCACGGCATGCGTACCTACGTGCTGCAGGACGAGGACGGCCAGACCAAGGAATCCCATTCGATCTCCGCGGGTCTCGACTATCCCGGGGTCGGGCCCGAGCACGCCTGGCTCGCGGCCACGGGACGGGCCAGCTACGAGCCGGTCACCGACACCGAGGCCATGGACGCCTTCCGGCTGCTCAGCCAGACCGAGGGCATCATGCCCGCCATCGAGTCGGCGCACGCGGTGGCGGGCGCCCAGCGGCTGGGTCTGCGCTGGGCCGAGGAACGGCCCGACTGGCATCCGGTGATCCTCATCAACATCTCCGGGCGCGGAGACAAGGACGTCGACACGGCCATCCGGTGGTTCGGAATCGACGGGTCGGCCGATGCGACGACAGGGGCACTGGAATGAGCACTGCTGGGTTCACGGCGGGGCGTCCGTTCGAGGGATCGGCGCGGCTCGGCCGCAGCGGACGGGTGCTCGCCGACGCCCGGGCCGAGGGCCGGGCCGCCCTGGTCGGCTACCTGCCGGTCGGGTATCCGAGCGTCGAGCACTCGATCGAGGCCATGCGCGTCCTCACCGAGGGCACCGACGGCAGGGGGGTCGATCTCGTCGAGATCGGCATGCCCTACTCCGACCCGGTGATGGACGGCCTCGCGATCCAGCACGCGACCACCCGGGCGCTGCAGCACGGCGTCCGGACGCGCGACGTGCTGAGGGCGGTCGAGGCGGTCGCCGCCACAGGTACGCAGGCGATGGTGATGATCTACTGGAACCTCGTCGAGCACTACGGTGTCGACGCCTTCGCCCGTGACCTCGCCGGGGCGGGCGGCAGCGGTCTCATCACCCCCGATCTCACGCCGGACGAGGCGGGCCCCTGGGTCGAGGCGTCCGACGTGCACGGGCTCGACCGGGTCTTCCTCGTGGCCCCCTCGTCGACCCCCGACCGGGTGGTCTCGACCACCCGCGCGTGCCGCGGCTGGGTCTACGCCACCTCCGTCATGGGGGTCACCGGGGCACGCAGTGAGACCTCGGACGCGGCCCCGGTGCTCGTCGAGCGCATCCGGTCCGTCGCACCCGAGCTTCCCGTCGGCGTCGGACTCGGTGTCTCGACCGCCGCCCAGGCCGCCGAGGTGGCGCGCTTCGCGGACGCGGTCATCGTCGGGTCCGCCCTGGTCAAGTGCCTCATCGAGGCCGAATCGAGCGGCGACCTCGCCGCCCTGCGTGGCGTGGTCGGCGCGCTCGCGGGTGGTGTGAGAGGCCTCGGCTGAGGTCCGCTCATGGCAGCCGAGTCGCAGCAGAAGCGCCGTCGGGTGGTCGTCTCGCCGACGGCTGCGATCCTCAGCGTGGTCGTCACGCTCGCCCTGGCGGGCGTCGGTGCCCGGCTCATCGTCACGGCGTCCTCACCGGTCGGCATGTCGATCGGCATCGCCGTGCTCTGGGTCGGGGTGAACGTGCTGATCGTCGGCCTGGTGTCGAGTTCCGCCTGGCGACGCCGGAGGTCCGTGGTCGGCGGCGAGAAGGTCGACCCGGGAACGGTGGCCGAGCCGACGCCGGGGTCCGGGAGGCGTCACGGCGTGGTGTTGCGGATGCCCGGGACGGACCGCGTCCGGACGCTGCACGGGTTCACCACCCTGAGCGCACCGGGCGCCGAGCGGCTCGCCGAACGCCTCAACAACCTCATCGGTGCCGCCGGTGCGTCGGCGGAGGAGCCGGATCCGGACTCCTGGATGGGTATCGCGACCGAGCCCATGCCGGAGGGCGAGCCCGCGCCCGAGGCGGGGACGGGCATCGGTGACGACACCGAGACCGTGCTGCTGCGTCGTGGCCTTCCGCTCATCGCCGGCGGAGCCCCCGACGAGGAGGCTCCCGGCGACGCGCCCGACGACCCGGTCGCCGGCGCGCGGGCCCTCGATGACACCGTCGTGCTGCCC
>DAIESZ010000288.1 GCA_027346035.1 Propionibacteriaceae bacterium | reverse complement strand
CCGGTCAGCTCGCGGGCCAGCGACCGGAGCCCCTCGACGTCGAGCCGCTCGCGGTCGTAGTACAGGGCGAGGTCCACGTCGGAGTCCGGCCGGTGCGTCCCCCGGGCCCGGCTGCCTCCCAGGGCGACCGCCTCGATGCCGGCGACCTCACCGAGGGCGAGGGCCAGGGCGCGGAGCGCCTCGTCACCGATCATTGCCCGCTCACTCCCGCACGTGATGGGGCGTGAGGTGGCTGTGGAGCACGACGGACGCCGCCCCGCGCGCCGCGGTCTGGGGCCCGGTGTCGCCCATCTGCACAATGACCGGGTGCACCCGGCGCATGAAAGCCAGCCGCCCGAGGGTGTCGCTCACGGTCTCGAGGTAGATCTCGCCGGCGATCGCGAAGCCCGGTCCCGCGAGCACGACCCGGTCGAGGTCGAGGACGTTGGTGAGCCCGAGGACGGCGGTGGCGACGTAGCGGGCCGACTTGCGGATCAGCGCGTCAGCATCAGGATCACCCGCCACGGCGGCGGTGGCGATCGCCGAGAACGCGGTGCGGGTGCTCTCGGGTTCGCCGTCGGCACAGATCCGGCGCCACAGGTCGGGGTTCGCGCGGGCGTCCCGGACGACGGCCGCTGGCGTCGCGAGCACCTCGAGGCAGCCCTGTGAGCCGCAGTCGCAGGCGGGACCGTCGATGTCGAGGCTGAGGTGCCCGATCTCGCCCGCGTTGGACGATGCTCCCCGGTAGACGTCGCCGTTGGTGATGAATCCGATGCCGATGCCGCTCGCCATGTAGAGGGTGACGAAGTCGTCGGCCGACGGGATGCGACCCGACCAGAACTCACCCAGCGCGGCGCAGTTCGCGTCGTTCTCGAGCTTCACCGGCAAGCCCGAGCGTTCCCCCAGCGCCGCTTCGACGTCGAAGTCCTCCCACCCGGACGCCTGCCGTGACGACCTGAGCGAGCGACCCGCGGCATCGATGCGGCCCGCGTCCGAGACTCCGATGCCGATGACGTCGCGCCCGGCGATCTCGTGGCGCTCGAGGAAGCGGGCGAGGTCGCTGGCCACCCGGTCGATGACGTGCTGCGGGGGGTCGTCGCCGGCGCCGCGGAGGATGTCGCTGTGCACGACGTTGCCGAAGATGTCGCACAGGACGATGGAGATGCGGGCGAAGTCGAGCGACAGGCCGACCGCCCAGCGGGAGCACCGGTTGAGTTCGAGGAGCACGGGGCGCTTGCCGCCGGTGGACGCCGCATGGCCGCCCTCCACCACCAGACCCCGGTCGATCAGTCCCCTGACCACCTTAGAGATCGTCGATTCGGTGAGCCCCGACCGCTCCGCGAGCTGCGTGCGGCTGATCTGCCCGCTCGAGCGGATGAGGTCGAGGATGGCGCTTCTGGTATCGGCCGAAGAAGCTCCCTTCAGTCGTCGCGCCATGGTGTTACCCCTCAGTGGAGAGTCCGGTCGGTGTGCAGTGTAAGCGAGCGCATTCCACGCCGGAGGCCGCCTCCGCTCACGCCTTTCCGGCGGCCTCCGGTGCCCGGCTCAGACCTGCTGTCCGCTCTCCTGGGGCGCCCAATCCTTCGACGGTGCACACCAATCCGGACCCGAATTCTCGGTGACCGCGATGAGCACGTTGTCGGGTTTGATCCCCAGCGCCGCAATGTTGCCGACGACGTGCTGGTACATGCGTTGCTTGTCGTCCGGCTGATAGATGTCGGCGAGCAGGATCTGGACGAAGACGATGTCGGACCGCTCGGCGTCCGGGAAGGTCTTCGTGTAGACGAGTTCGCCCGGCTGGTGCAGCCGGAAGATCTGAAAGAGGTCGTCCGCCGGCATCGGCAGCCCGCTCACCAGGCCGTCGTGAATGGCCTTGCTCAGGGCTTGCTGCTTGTCGGCCAACTCGGCGTGCATGTCGACGCGGACCAGTGGCATAAGGGTCTCCTTGTTGTTGTCGGAAATCGGGGTCAACGACGCGGGCGGGCGTCCAGCCACGTCTCGGGCGGGGGCCGCAGGCGGTCCAGTTCTGTCCAGAAGGTCTCGGGGAGCACCTGCTCGGTGGCCGACGTGAGCGCCTCGACCCGGTCGCGTTTACTGAAACCGATCACCGTGGTGTCGACGAGCGGATCGCGCAGGGACGCCTGGAGCGCTGCGGTCGCGAGGGTGGTGCCGTAATCGGTGGCGAGACCGTCCATGGCCGCGACCGCCTCGAGCACCTCGGGGGGCGAAGGGCGGTACCCGTAGGAGGTGTGGCCGCCGCGGGGGTCGGCGAGAATCCCGCCGCCGTAGACGGCCGCGTTGACGACGGCCAGTCCCCGGGCGCGCGCCGCGTGGATCAGCTCGTCGGCGCTGTGGTCGACGAGGGTCCACCGGTTGTGCACAAGGAGCACCTCGAACATGCCGAGGTCGAGGTAGCGGCGCATCTCGTGGACGTCGCCGCCCGCGAGGCCGATGTGCCCCACCTCACCCTCGTCCCGCAGCGTCACCAGGGTGTCCACCGCACCGCCGGGGGCGGTCATCGCCTCGAAGTCGTGGAACTCGGGGTCGTGCAGGTGGACGAGCGGCAGGTGGTCGAGCCCGAGCCGCGCCTTGCTCTCAGCCACCGACGCCCGGACCCGCGGCCCGGAGTAGTCGCCGTCGCGAGCGTCGACCTTGGTGATGACCAGTGCGTCCTCGGGCAGGCCCCCGCGCTCACGGATGGCGCGACCGATCCGTCGTTCGCTGTCGCCGCCGGAGTAGCCGTTGGCCGTGTCGATGGTGCGGATCGGGCTGTCGAGGATGCTCTTGACCAGGGCGACCGCGTCATCCTCGGCGACTTCGTAGCCGAACAGCTCGGGCATGCTCCCCAGCGGACCGCCGCCCGCAGTGACCGCCGACACCCGCAGGCCCGTGCCGCCGAGGGTGCGCATCCAGTTCGGGGACCCTGGCGTCACCTGACCGGTCGGGACGGTCATCGGCCGCGGACGGTGTAGGTGAAGCCGTCGGCGTCCGCGTGGATCGGGCCGTCGGGTCCGTTGCCGATCACCTCGTCGTCGGAGGGACCTCCGGCGAGCCGCGCCGCGACGTAACCCGGGACTCCGGTCTGCGGTGTGCGGGCGGTGGTGCCGGCCTGGTAGGTGAAGACCTCGAGCACGGTGTCCCCGCCCTTGAGGTAGTCGATCCGGAAGCCGCGGGGGTCCTGCGGCTGGAGGATCGTGCCGTGGTGGCGGAAGCCGAACGAGCCGTAACGGTCACGCGTCGCCGGGAAGTCGCCCACGGTGAGGGCGATGTGGTCGAAGCGGGGACGTTCCGGCGTCCCGAGGGCGTACTCGGCGTCGACGAGTTGCTGGTCGACGACCTCCGTGTAGTGCAGGTCCCGCTCGACCAGTTCGAGCAGCGTCCCGTCGGGGTCGAAGAAGAAGGTGAGCCGCACGTCGCCCTCGGCCTCGATCGGGTCGAGGTGGAACGGGGTCCCCGCGGCGCGCAGCCGCTCGACCAGGCCGTCGAGTCCGTGCACCTTGAAGCCGATGTGGCGGAAGCCGCGCTGCAGGTCGTCGGTCGACCACGTCGAGGCGCCCGGGTCGACCCGCACCAGTTCGAGGGTGGCGGTCACCACGTCGAGCACGGCCCGGTCGGTGCTGGTCTCCCCCACCGGCACCGCCTGCAACAGGTCGCGGTAGAAGGCAACCGACCGCGGGACGTCGGTGACGTTGATCTGGATGTTCTCGATGGGCATGGCGGCCTTTCCTGGGGAGAGTGTGACGGGGCGGGGAGGCCCTTGGACGGTTGAGCTTCGGTGCCGGTTGAGGCTCAGTTCTTGACAGCACCCATGGTCATGCCGGACACGAAATGGCGCTGCATCCACACGTAGACGGCGACGACCGGAACGATCGACATCGTGAGGCCGGCGCACAGCGTCGGCCAGTCCGTCTGATACTGCCCGACGAGGGAGAACAGCACGGGCTGCAGGGGCAGCCGTCCGGTGTTCTGCAGCACCGTGTTCGCATAGATGAATTCGTTCCACGTCGACAGGAACTGGAAGATGACGACCGTGGCGAGCCCCGGCCGCGTCAACGGCAGGATGACCCGCAGGAAGATCTGGAACTCCCCGGCCGTGTCGATCCGGGCCGCCTGCACCAGTTCGTGGGGCAGGGTCTCGAAGAAGGCCCGCATGAGGAACATCGCGAAGGGCGCAGAACTCGACACGTAGAGCACGACCAGGCCGACGCGCGAATTGAGCAGTCCGAAGCTCTTGAGCTGCAGGTAGAGCGGGATGATGAGCGATGTCGACGGCATCATCAAGGTGACGAGCAGTGCCACGTAGATGACGTTCTTGAAGGGGAACCGCAGCGTCGCGAAGGCGTAGCCCGCCAGGGTCGCGAGGATCACCACGCCGATCACCGTCGCGACCGTGACCATGAGCGAGTTGAGGAAGTGCGTGCCGAAGTCGGTGCTGCTCCAGGCCGTGGCGTAGGCGTGCAGGGTCACCGACGAGGGGAAGAAACTGCCGCCGAACACGGTGTTGGCCGGCCGGATCGAGGTGAGCACGAGCCACACCAACGGGAAGATCGTGAGGGCCGAGATCGCCAGCAGCAGGATCGCGACCACCCACCTCAGGGCGACCGCGCGCGGACGCCGGCTCGCCGAGCGGGCCCCGCGTCCCCCGCTGGTGGCCCCCCATCCGGCCTGGAGGTTGCCGACAGTCATCGCCGTGCCATTCTCGTGAGCAGCATCTGCACGAGCACCGCCACCGAACACAGCGCCATGACGATGACGCTGAAGGCGCTGCCGTAGCCGAGCTGCGGGATGGAGCCCGCCGTCGAGCCGAAGGCGAGGCTGTACAAGTAGGTGCCGAACACCTCTGACGCGTGGTTGGGACCGCCGGCCGTCATGACGTACACCAGGTCGAACACCTTGAACCCGTTCATCAGGTTGAGGCTGATGACGATCGCGGTGACGATGCGCAGGCTCGGGATGGTGACGTACCGGAACTGCGCCCAGGCGGTCGCCCCGTCGACCTGCGCCGCCTCGTACAGCGTGTGGTCGACGCCCTGGATGCCGGCGAAGAAGATCAGCATGTTCATGCCCACCGCACCCCACAGCGAGACGACGAGCAGCGACCACATGACGAGGCGGGGGTCGGACAGCCAGCGGTGTTGAAGGGACGCCGCCCCGATCCTGGCCAGCGTGGTGTTCAGCGTCCCGAGGTTGGGATCGTAGATCAGCTTCCACAGCACGCCGGACACGACGAAGCCGACGATCCCGGGGACGAACAGCAGGGTGCGCAGCACCACGCTCAGGCCGCGCCAGACGGTGTTCAGGAGCACCGCGATGATGAGCGGCACCACGGTCTGCAACACGGTGCTCAGCACCGCGAAGAAGATGGTGTTCCTGAACGCCGTGCCGGCGACCGGGTCCTGCACCATCCGGGTGTAGTTGGCCACTCCGGTGAACTGCGGAGATCCGAACCCGCTCCACCGGGTGAGACTGAGGTAGATGGCCCGGATGATGGGCCAGCCGACGAACAGCACGAACAGCACCGAGATCGGCGTCACGAACAGGAAGCCCGCGATCCGTTCGGACCGTTGCAGCCGCCAGGCCCGGCGACGGGCGAGCTGGGCAGGTGCCCGTGTCCCGCTCACGTCGCGGGCCCGGCCGGCGACGGGGAGAATCGTCATCTGGTCCCCGCCCTTCACCCGCGGGCGTTCGTGACCGCCGACTGCATGTCCTGGGCGACCTGGGCCGGTGACGCCGTCTGGTCGAAGATCTTCTGCAGCGGGTCGCCCGCCGTCGACGATCCCGAGCCGAACGGGATGTGGGGGCACCCGTCCTTGAGCCATCCCGCCATCAGCTTGAGGTGGGGCTCGGTGATCGCGTCGACCCCCGCCTGGGTCGACGGCATCGCGTTGGACGCGTTCATGAGCTTCGAGTAGACGTCGGTCGAGTAGAGGTACTTGAGGAACGTCAGCGCCGCGTCCTTGTTCTTGCTGGTCTCCGACACGGCCCACCCGGCGCCGGCCTGGTCGGCCGTCCAGTGCCGTGCCCCGCTCTTGATCGCGGGGGTGGGCATGATCTTGTACCGCTTGACGAAGGCCGGGGAGGCGTTCTTGATGAGGCCCGACGGCGTCCAGGAGCCGGCGAAGAACATGGCGGCCTTGCCGGTGTAGAACAGTTGCGAAGCCTGGTCGCCGGAGGTGCCGGTCGTGCCGGGCTGGAACACCTTGGCCTTGACCAGCTTGTCGGTGAGCTGCAGCGCCTGGACGACGGGCTGGCTGGTGTAGGTGTATCCGCTCTGCAACTGGTCGAGCTTGAGGTACCAGGTCGGGTCGTCGGTCACCTGGGTGATGAGCGGCAGGAAGAAGTCGAGGGCGCTGGTGCCCGGGTCGCAGCTCATCGATACCGACGACATGCCGGTGGCGTTCACCTTCGCGGCGACGTGGATGAGGTCGTCCCAGGTCTCCGGCTCGCCGCTGACCCCGGCCTTGGCGAACGCCGCGGGGTCGTAGAAGATGCCGAAGGTCTGGGCCTCCCACCCGACCGCGTACTGCTTGCCGTTCTTCGTGTACTCCTGGTTGGTCGACGGGAAGAACTGCTTGAGGAAGTCCGAGCCGAGATCCTTGATGAGGTCGGCCGAGATCCCCTGCTCGCCGTAGGTGATCGCCCGCACGTGCGGGGCGAAGATCTCCGGGACGTCGCCGCCCGACACCGCCGCCGTGAGGGCCGGGAGGTACTGATCGGGCGTGCCGAAGATGCGGTTCTCGATCTTGATGTTGGGGTTCTTCGCCTCGAAGTCCTTGATGACCTTCGGGATGGTGTCCTGCATCTCGGTGTACCAGCTCCAGAGCCGCACCGTGGCCGGCCCGTTCGATGCGTTGGAGCTGCCGCCGCAGCCTTCCAGCAGGCTGCTCACGCCCACCGCCGGAATCGCCGCACCCGCCACCTTCAACAGCGAACGCCGGCTGAAGGAGTTCTTCGTGTTGTCGCGTGTCACGTCCGTCCGCTTCCTACTCGTCCTTGAGGGAGCCCGTGTGGGCATGAAACTTTCTATCTGAAGGTAAGGAAGTATGTCAACGGTCACTTTCGGGAGTCTCACGACGTGGTCAGCGGCGCTTGCCCGTGCCCGAGGCCGGCGGGCGGGGATCCCGTGGGTCACCCGCCGCGGCGGCATCCGCACCCGTGCGGCGTCCGGCCGATCCCCGAGACGTGCACCGCCTGCATGGGTCCGCCCTCCTCAGGGCGTGTGGATGCAGGCCGTGCGAATCTCGGGGAATCCCGGCTCCACGGGCGCGAATGCCGCCCTGCGCGGTGTCGCGAGCGCGCAGCATCCGA
>DAIESZ010000284.1 GCA_027346035.1 Propionibacteriaceae bacterium | reverse complement strand
GCGCGGACCGCTCCCGTGCCGGGTCGTACGCCGCGCGGGGCACCTCGCCCCGGTCGTACGCCGCGGGTCACTCCCGTGCCGGGTCGTACGCCACGCGGGGCACCTCGCCCCGGTCGTACGCCGCGGGGGCCGCGCCAGCTCTCGGACCCGACGCGGCCGGTCGACGCGTCCCCCCCTTGTGAACCGCGTCACCGTCGCCGACGGCACACGGACGCCGGGGGTGGGGCGGCGTCCGGGCGCTGACGCAGCCCCTTCCCGGCGGAGGTCGCCTCTGTGACAATCACATGCATGGCCAAGTCGAAGGTTGTTGTCGTCGGTGGTGGATTCGCGGGCCTTGCGGCGGTGAGAG
The DNA here is from genome assembly GCA_027346035.1 of Propionibacteriaceae bacterium. GTDB lineage: Bacteria > Actinomycetota > Actinomycetes > Propionibacteriales > Propionibacteriaceae > JAJYQH01. The sequence continues at coordinate 4,932 of DAIESZ010000284.1, read as the reverse complement.
CGCTCGCATCGGCTGGTCACCCGGTGTCGTTGATCGACCGGCATCCCTATTCGACGTTCCAGCCGCTGCTCTACCAGGTGGCCACCGGCGGCCTGAACCCCGGCGACGTCACCTACCCGTTGCGCCGGTTCGTGGCCGATCACCGGGATCCCGACACGAGGTTCCGCAGGGCCACGGTGGTCGGGATCGACAAGCAGAACAAGATCGTCAAGGTCACCCGCGGCCACGACATCGGCTACGACCACCTGGTGCTCGCCAACGGCGTCGGCGCCAATTTCTTCGGGATCCCGGGCGCGGCACACCACGCGCGCTCGATCTACACGCGCGCAGCGGCCCTCGATGTGCGCGACATCATCTTCTCGGGGCTCGAAGCGCTCACCGCGTCGAAGGACCGCGACAAGCGGTTCACGGTCGTGGTCGTCGGTGGCGGCCCGACCGGCGTCGAGATGGCCGGGACGCTGGCCGAGATGAAGACCCAGGCGCTCTCGTTCATCTACCCGGAGGTGCACCAGGACAACTTCCGGGTCGTGCTCGTCGAGATGGGCCCGGTGCTGCTCGCTCCGTTCGACGCCCGCCTGCAGCGGTACGCCCTGCGCGAGATCAGCAAGCGCGGCGTCGACGTGCGCCTCAACACAGCGATCGTCGAGGTCGAGGGTGACAAGGTGCACTTCAAGGACGGCGGCCAGCTCGACGTCGACGTCGTCATCTGGGGTGCCGGTGTCGGCGGCTACGGCCTGGTCACGGAGTGGGGCGTGCTGCAGGGGCGCGGCGGCCGGATCCGGATCGACCGGAACCTGCGGGTGATCGGCGAGGACTCGATCTTCGCGATCGGCGACTGCGCGATCTGCGACGACGATCCGCAGCCGCAGCTGGCCCAGCCGGCCTTGCAGATGGGCGAGCACGTGGCGCGGCAGATCATCGCGCTGGAGGGCGGCCGTGAGCTCACACCGTTCGACTACAAGGACAAGGGCACGATGGCCACGATCGGACGCGGCGCCGCCGTGCTGCAGCTGCCGCAGAAGCCGGGGCAGAACACGCCGCGGACGCTGACCGGCTTCGCGGCGTGGACGATCTGGGTCGTGGTGCACCTGCGCAGCCTGCTGGGCGGCAGGAACCAGCTGCAGGCGATGATCAACCTCGGCATGCGCTACGCCTCGTGGCCCCGCTCGGCCACCGGCATCCTGGGGGACATCACCGAGTCGCCCGCCGAACAGGCCCGCTCGATCGTCACCGATACCGAGAACCGGTTGCGCGAGCAGGAAACCCACTGACCCCCGGCCCCGCCTCTGCCGAAACCCACCCGCCGTGCGGCCGGGCGTGCCCCATCACGGCGAACGCGCGCCCGATCGCCGCCGATGAGTTGGAGGACGAATCCCGGGACCCCGACCCGCCAGCCGGATCTCAGCCAGGATTCGGGGGGCTTGCGGCTGGTCACGGGGCGTCTCGTCATGGGCGCGGGTGGTGCGCGGCTGACGTTGGGTGTCGGCGCAGGCGATCTCACGGTGGCCCCCACGAGTGTCGGACGCGGGCCGGTGTGGGGAAGTGGTCGGCGGGTTGTGCGGCCACCTGTGCCGGGCACACCGGGCCGGGACCCGATCTCCCCGAGCATGACGACGGCCCCGCGCCACGAGGGGCTGCGGGGCCGTCGACCGGTGGCCAGGACCGGGATCGAACCGGTGACCTTTCACTTTTCAGGCGAACGCTGCTACCAGCTGAGCTACCTGGCCTGGTAGTTCTGGACCCATCTCGACGATGGTCCGGTGATGCAAAAAGCGGTGATGATGCTCATCACCGCTTCCGCGACCCCGACGGGACTCGAACCCGCGACCTCCGCCGTGACAGGGCGGCGCGCTAACCAACTGCGCTACGGGGCCTTGCGGCCCGGCCGATCGTATCGGCCGCGCTGCCGTCTGGCAGCTTGAGAACTATAGCGTGCCCCCGTCCGCGTTCGCCAATCGAGCCGGCCCCGCGGACGGGCTTCCCCGAGATTCACGCGTCCTGCCGGGATGTGCCCGTGACGGCCGATGTCCATGCGGGACGTGCACATCTCGGGGTGGTTCTCGGACGCCGAAACGGCCCCGGCGACGGTGCCGCGCGGGGCCGTGTGTGGCATCCCCAACCGGATTCGAACCGGCGCTGCCGCCTTGAAAGGGCGGTGTCCTAGGCCGCTAGACGATGGGGACCTGACCCGGCAATGCTACGGGACACGCGAGCCCGGTCGCGAATCGACCGACGCCGGACGGCGTCCCCTGACCGGCCCGCATCGATCAGAACACCGTCACGTGCACGTGGTTCATGTGGTTGGCGGTGTCACTTCCGCGGTCGGCCATCAGCCGCCAGCCCTCCGAGTCGCGGGCGATGTTCCAGATGTGCTGGTGGAAGATGATGTAGCTGATGTGCAACTCGGCCGCGTGCGCTCTCATGTAGTTCGCGATCGTCCACCCGAGGGTCTCGTTGGATTGGTAGTTCGGCAGCATGATGTCGACCGCGTGGCCGCTCGGGTGATCGGGCAACGGGTCGGGCCGCACCCCGTACATCGTCGTGATCTGCGGGAAGCGTGCCCGCACGGTCGTGACGATCAGCTTGCCGTTGCTCGTGAGGTTGTCGAGGCCGACCGACCCGCCGGTGTTCAGGGTCTGGGTGGTCGACAGGTACTTGGCGGTGACCCAGCGAGGGACGCCGTCCCACACGACCTGGGCGTAGTCGCCGGACATGATGCCGGTGATCTTCAGCGCGGTGCCGGCTGGCACCTCGGTGATCACCGTGGTCGTGTAGGCGGGGGTGGCGCGGATGTCGAGGGCCACGGTCGCGTAGCGGGTGCCGACCGTGGCGGGCGGCGGGGGCGCGGTGGGGTGCGTGGTGGTGCTCACCGGGACGAGGAAGGTGCTGTTCACCCAGCGTAGGACGCCCTGGTAGACGATCTGCGAGACCCCTGCGGCCTTCTTGCCGGTGAGGTCGACGATGGTCCCGGTTGCCAGGTCGCCCAGGGAGACGAAGCTGGAGCCGGACGCGGTGCGGATCATCAGTGGTGTCGTCGTGCGGGCGTGGCCGGCGACCGAGTACGAGCCCTGCACACTTGGTGCGGTCGGCGCGCCGGTGCCGAGGTAGCCCGATGAGATCCACCGGGTGGCCCCGTTGAGCGTGACCTGCGTCCACGACCCCGAGGTGACGCCGGTCGCCGTGGCCGAGCGACCCTTGATCAGCACCCCGACGACGCGGTCGGCGAGTGATGGGCCGATTCGCACGTGGACGCTCTCGAGGGCATAGACGGTGCCCTTCGGGGGGCTCGGGCTGGGGGTGGCCGTGGGGCTGGGAGTGGTGGTCGGGCTCGATGAACCGCTGGTGGAGGCCGCGCCAGTCACGTAGTCGGCGCTGACGTATCGGGTGCTGCCCTGGAATGTGATCGGCACGAACCCCTGGGTGACCTCGCCGACCTGCTGGGCGGTGTCTCCCTGGTAGAGGACGCCCACGATCGCCGACGAGGTCGTCGCTGCCGCGCGCACGTTGACCGCGGTGGTGGCCCGCACCGTCCCGTAGGCGGCCGCTGCCATGGGTGCCAGGACCACCTGCGCGGTGACCAGCACGGTTCCGGACAGGGCGAGCGCGGCCACGCCGGTCCTCAGCGTGCGCAGTCCCAGGTTCACGAGGAGTTCCTTTCGCGGCACGGACCGAAGTTCCGGTCGACGTCGGGTGCGTGGGTTGCCGAGCTACCGGCTGGTCGGCTCGACGCGCGCACTCTATGGCCGCAGGTGGCGCACCTCAACGCGGTGGGGGTGGGTCGCCGGGACCGCCGGGGATCCCTGTCGACTGGCACCCGCCGGTGTGCAGAAGTCGCCATTGACAAGCGTGAACGATGGTCGTGCGGCCGTCTGGAGGCACCATCCCGGATGGCTGCCTCCGCCTGGCGGGACGGTCGGAATCCGACTCAAGTCGAGGTAGAGGTCAAGGGTTCCCGGGGCGGGAGGGCCGCGGTCGGGTCTCAGGACTCGGCGGGGCCACCGGTGCCGATCCACAGCCCGGTGTCGTCGCACACGACCCGCTCGGCGCGTCCGAACACCCCCTGCGGCAGATAGCCGCTCCGCAGGTCGGACGCCGGCACGCCCGCGGCCCCCGTCAGCTCGCGGACCCGGACCCGGGCGGCGTCCGACGCGATGGCGACGCAACTGGCGAGGCTGCCGGCGTGCAGGTTGACCGCGAGCATCTCGAGGACCGCTGCGGCGCACTCGGGGGCGACGAGCAACAGGGTCCGGCCGGCGTCGAGCACCCGCTGGCAGACGCTGATCACCTCGCGGACCTCGGTGATCGGCCCCTCGCACACCAGGACCACCGCGTCGTGGACGATGCACGTGGCCGGGTCGAGGTGGGTGGCCAGGCTGGGGTCGGCAAGCGACGCCTCGATGCGTTGTGTCGTGGCCAGGCCGCGCCACTGCTCGACCCGGGCCCGCTCGTCGGCGCTGAACGGGGCGGCGACGAGCCGCACGTAGCGGCGTCCGGCGGGGGTGTCGGGGGACGGCTCATCGTCAGGGGCGATCTCGACCCGCTCGGCGCGCAGTCGCGCCCGGCGGTCGTGGATTGCCGCGATGACCAGCAGGACCAGTCCGATCGTCACCGCGAGCACGAACGCGCGCACCGAGTTACTCATCGCCCCGCTCCATGCCCCCAGTCTGGCATCGGGCGGGCGGTGGAACCCCGATGCGTAGCCCGGGCCTCGCCGAGGTGGTCGGGTTGGGGGCGCAGCCCATGCCAGTAGAGTATTCGTGGTCCGGGCGCGCCCCGGGAGGGGCCTATAGCTCAACAGGCAGAGCAGCGGACTTTTAATCCGCGGGTTCTGGGTTCGATTCCCAGTGGGCCCACCAGTGGTTTAAGCGTGGCGACTAGGTGTTATGACCCTGATCGCCAGGGACTCTGGTGGACATATCCGAACACAAGTAC
>DAIESZ010000270.1 GCA_027346035.1 Propionibacteriaceae bacterium | reverse complement strand
CGCGAGGCGCTCGAGCTCGGCCAGGACTCGATCGTCGAGATCACCCCCGACTCCATCACGGTGACCGACTTCGCCGGCAACCCGGCCGAGGCCAGGCAGTACCACGTGGACTGGGACCTGTCGGCCGCCGAGAAGGACGGGCACGACTGGTTCATGCGCAAGGAGATCCACGAGCAGCCGCGCGCGGTGGCCGACACCCTGCTCGGGCGCTATTCGGCCAGCGGCGAACTCGTCCTGGATGAGGTGCGGATCAGCCCCGAGGAGCTCCGCCGGATCGACAAGATCGTCATCGTCGCCTGCGGCACCGCGTTCTACGCGGGCATGGTGGCCAAGTACGCCATCGAACACTGGACCCGCGTCCCGTGCGAGGTCGAGATCGCCTCCGAGTTCCGCTACCGCGATCCGATCATCGACCCGATGACTCTGGTCGTCACGATCTCCCAATCGGGGGAAACCGCCGACACGCTGATGGCGATCCGGCACGCCCGCGAGCAGCACGCGAAGGTCATCGCGATCTGCAACACCAACGGGGCCACGATCCCGCGCGAGTCGGACGCCGTGATCTACACCCACGCGGGACCCGAGCGCGGCGTCGCGTCCACGAAGGGTTTTCTCACCCAGGTGGTCGCCTGCTACCTGCTGGGGCTCTACCTGGCCCAGGTGCGCGGCATGAAGTACCGCGACGAGATCGCCGCGGTGATGGACGAGCTCTGGACCATGCCCGAGAAGATCCAGCGGGTGCTCGACGACTCCCAGCAGGTGCTCGACCTGGCGGGCGAGCTCAAGGACGAGCACTCGTTCCTGTTCCTCGGGCGCCATGTGGGCTACCCGGTGAGCCTCGAGGGGGCGCTCAAACTCAAGGAGATCGCCTACAAGCACGCCGAGGGCTTCCCGGCCGGCGAACTGAAGCACGGTCCGATCGCGCTCGTCGAGCAGGGCCTGCCGGTGTTCGTCGTGGTCCCGCCGCGCGGCCGCGACCAACTCCACGACAAGGTGATCTCCAACATCCAGGAGGTCCGGGCGCGCGGCGCCCGCACGATCGTCATCGTCGAGGACGGCGACGACGAGGTGCTGCCCTACGGCGACGTCGTGATCCGGCACCCGAGGGTATCGACGCTGCTGCAGCCGCTCGTCGCCACCGTGCCGCTGCAGCTGTTCGCCTGCGAACTCGCCACCCGGCTCGGGCACGACGTCGACCAGCCCCGCAACCTGGCCAAGTCGGTCACCGTCGAGTGACTCGCTCGACCCGTGGCCGTGCTCCGGATGGGGGCGACGGCGGCGCCGAGGGCTGACAGACTGACCCCATGGGCATCGTGGGGATCGGGATCGATGTGTGCGGACTCGACCGCTGGCGGCAGGCCGCGGCCCGGCGTCCGGGCCTGGTCGAGAAGGTACTGACACCGGCCGAGGCGGGACTGGGGCCGCATTCGCAGGCGGCACGGTTCGCGGCGAAGGAGGCGCTGGCCAAGGCGCTCGGCGCGCCCGGTGGCCTCGAATGGCACGACGCCGAGGTGGTGCGCGGCCCGGCCGGGCAGCCATCGTTCGAGGTGCGTGGCACGGTGGCCGCGCTCGTCGAGACGCTCGGCGTCTCGGCGCTGCACCTGTCGCTGTCCCACGACGCCGGTGTCGCGACCGCGGTCGTGGTCGCGGAGCGTGCCTGATGCGCTCCGTCGTGAGCACCGGTGCCGTGCGGGACGCCGAGCAGCTCTTCTTCGCCGCCCACCCCGGGGCTGATCTCATGGCCGTGGCGGCGGCGGCAGTCGCCGCCGCGACGCGTCGGTTGCTGGCGGACACCGCCGAGCCCTGGCACCTGCTGGTCATCGTCGGCCCGGGCAACAACGGGGGCGACGGCCTGTTCGCCGCCGCCGAGATCGCTCGGGACGGCGCCGACGTGTCGGTGTGGCCCACCTCGGCGCACATCCATGCAGCGGGAGCCGCCGCGGCCCGCGAAGCCGGCTGCCACGTCGTCGACACGTCCGAGGTCGTGACCCGGCTGGCCGACTGCGACCTGGTCATCGACGCCGTGCTCGGCATCGGGGGACGCCCGGGGCTGCGGGAACCCGTCGCCATGGTCGCAGCCGAGATCGACGCCCTGGGTGTTCCGGTCATCGCGGTCGACCTGCCCTCCGGCCTCGACGCCGACTCGGGAACCGTCTCCGGTCCGGCGTTTCGGGCTGTCCACACCGTCACGTTCGTCGCCGAGAAGCTCTGTCACGTCGCCGAGCCGGCCGCGTCACGGTGCGGCCGGGTCGAGGTCGTCGACATCGGCGTCGAGGCGCCCGAACCGGTGGCTCGTCGGGCCGAGCCCGCCGACGTCGCCCGCCTGTGGCCCTGGCCCGACGCGACGAGCGACAAGTACTCCCGCGGGGTCGTCGGCCTCGACACCGGATCCGACGACTACACCGGCGCCGGCCTGCTGGGCGCCCTCGGGGCGGTCCACGCCGGCGCCGGGATGGTGCGCTTCGCCGGGCCGGTCCGCATCGGCGACCTGCTGCGTCCGCTGCTGCCGAGCGTCGTTCACGGCACCGGCCGGGTGCAGGCATGGGTCTGCGGGTCGGGCTGGGGCCGCGACGACGCGAACGCGCGCAGGCTCGCCGACAGGGTCGCCGACGGGGTGCCGCTCGTGGTGGACGCGGACGCGCTCGCCGTCCTCGACTCGGTGCTGGTGCCGGCCAACAGCCTGCTCACCCCGCACGCCGGTGAACTGGCTCGGCTGCTGGGGGTCGAGCGCGCCACGGTCGAGGACGACCCGATCGCCGCGGCACGTGAGGCGGCCGGTCGCCACCGTGCGACCGTGCTCGTCAAGGGCGCGACGCAGTATGTCGTCACCCCCGACGGATCGGTGGGGATCGCCATCGGGGGGCCGGCGTGGACGGCGCAGGCCGGGTCGGGTGACACGCTGGCCGGGATCGCCGGCACCCTGCTGGCCGCGGGACTGGATGCCGCCTCCGCCGGGCTGCTCGCGGCGTCCGTGCAGGCGATGACTGCCGCCGAGCATCCGGGGCCGCGACCGCCGGACGAGCTGGCTCGGCTGCTGCCCGACACGATCGCCCGGCTCGAGCGGTTCGCCGTCGGGTCAGTTGGTGGCTGAGGTGAGGCGGGGGATCCGGACGCCGATCCGGATCGCCTCGTGGTAGTGCTCGACCAGCTCGGCGCACAGCGCCGGCCAGGTGCGGTGCTCAACCCGCGCCCGGGCCTCCCGCCCGAACGCCGCCCTCTTCGCGTCGTCGCCCACGAGGTCGACGGTGTAGTCACGCAGCTGATCGAGGTGTCCGGGCTGGTAGAGCCACCCGGTGTGTGACGGGTCGACGAGGTCGATCGGCCCGCCGCGCCGCGGCGCGACGACCGGGAGCCCGCTCGCTTGGGCCTCCTGGATCGCTTGGCAGAACGTCTCCATGTCGCCCGTGTGCACGAACACGTCGAAACTCGCGAGGTGGCGGGGAAGGTCGTCTCCGGTGCGGCGTCCGGTGAAGATCGCCTCGGGCAACAGTCGTTCGAGGCCGCGCCGATGCGGGCCGTCGCCGACGACCACCAGCTTCGTGCCGGGGATGTCGGCGACCGCCGCGAGATCTTCGACCCGCTTTTCGTTGGCGAGACGGCCCATGTAGCCGATGATCCGCTCGCCTCGGGGCGCCCATTCGCGGCGCAGCGCCTCATCGCGCTTGTCGGGGCGGAACCGCTGGGAATCGACGCCGCGAGCCCAGATGCCGACTCGCGGGATGCCCTGGGCGAGCAGCTGGTCGCGGGCATAGGTCGACGGTGCGAAGTTCAGCGTGGCAAGCTCGTGCGCCTGGCGCAGGCGGTGCCACAGCAGCGACTCGATCTGGGGGACGCCGTACCTCCCGGCGTAGGTGGCGATCTCGGTCTGGTAGATGGCCACGGTCGGGATGTGCAGGCTGGCCGCCGCCAGGGCCGCTTTGTAGCCGATGGCGAAGGGGGCCGCGAGGTGGACCACGTCGGGACGGAAGTCGATGAACTCGCGCTCGATGGTGCCCCGCGACACGGCGCTGACCCGGACATCCTGGTAGCCGGGCAGTCCGATGCTGGCCACCGGGATCACCGGGAACCCCGCGTACTGCCGGGGGGTGCGCCCGGCGTCCTGCGGCGCCAGCACGATCGCCTCGTTCCCGGTGTCGCGCAGGTGCTCGAGCATGCGCAGCACGGTGTTCGTCACCCCGTTGATCTGCGGGAGGAAGGATTCCGCGACCATGGCCACTCGCACAGCCCGAGTCTAGCGGGGGCACCCGTCCCTCTCGTGGAGAGCGGGTTGCCGGCCGGTGATCAGCGGGTGACGGTCCCGTGACCGTCGGCCGTCCCGGCCGCGCGCTGATAGTCTTGCCTGTCGGCTCCGGTCGATCCGCCCGCCCGGTCACTCCGAGGTGGGGGTCGCGGCCGCCCGAGGGCGTCCGCCGGGTGCGAAATCCGCACGGATTCCACCCACAGATTCATCCCATCGCGGTGTTGCTCTGCCCGCGGAGGCGCCGATGCGCCCCGCCCGTGTGTGCCGTCCGCGCCCAGGTCGAAAGCAGAGTGTCATCCATGGTTCGTATTCCCCGCTCCGGATCGTCCCCGTCATCGGGCGACGCCCGCAAGAAGAAGCCACGTTGGTCGACTGAGAAGAAGGCGCAGCGCCAGTCGCGCGATCGGACCGAGCGCCCGGGAGACTCCCGGCGTGTCCCGCCCGCCGGCCGTCGAGGCCCTGGCGAGGATCGCCGCGACGAGCAGCGGCCCGAGGGCCGTTCCGACCGGTGGGGTTCCTCGGATCGTGAAGCCCCGCGTCGCTTTGACCGTCCCGATTCATCGGGTAATGGTGGGCCGCAGCGGTATGGCCGTTCGGATTCCTCGGGTGGTGGTGGGCCGCGCCGGTATGACCGTTCGGATTCGTCGGGTGG
>DAIESZ010000251.1 GCA_027346035.1 Propionibacteriaceae bacterium | reverse complement strand
CCGAGCACCTCGCCCTGTGGCGATCGGTGGTCGAACTGACTCCCGACGCCGAGGCGCCGCCCGTCCTGTGTCTGGCGGCGACCGCCGGCTGGCTCACCGGTAACGGCGCGATCATGAACATCTGCCTCGAACGGGCGCTCAGCATCCGGCCCACCTACAGTCTGGCCGGGCTGCTCACCGACGTCATGCACCAGGCGATCCCGCCGCAGGCATGGGACGAGCTGGCGGGGATGTCCGTCGACCCCGCTGAGTACGGCGATGAACCCTGACGAGCACGAACCGACCGGGCCGCCGCCCTCAGCCGGCGCCCTCGGTCAGGGCGTCGGGTTCGCCCGTGATCACCTGATGGTGCTGCTCATCGCCGGGGTGGTGGCAGTCGGTATCGCGATCACCTACCTCACCCGGGCCCAGGGAGAACGCGTTCCCGTGGCGATGCCCACCCCCACCATGTCGAGCGCCGGCGCACCGTCCGTGGTCGGGCCGCAAGGGCCGGTCACGGGGTTCCCTGGATCCCGTGCTTCAAGCCCCTCAGCCGACGCGAGCTCCGCGAGCATTGTCGTTCAGGTGCTCGGACCGGTGAAGCGTCCCGGTGTGATCACGGTGCCTGAGGGAACCCGGGTCACCGAGGCGATCGCCCGCTGCGGCGGGCTCACCCCCTCGGCCGACCCTGGAGAACTGAACCTGGCGGCGATCCTTCACGACGCCGACCAGTTGATCATCGGCACTCGGGCCGACCCGGGGGGAGTGGTGCGCAACGGCAGCCAGGCGTCGACCTCCGGGTCGGGCCCGTCCGGCTCGACGCCGACGGTGATCGAGCTCAACACCGCGACCCTCGACCAGCTCGACGCTCTCCCCGGGATCGGTCCGGTGACGGCCCAGAAGATCCTCGACTGGCGAGCCCAGCACCAGCGGTTCAGTTCGGTGTCCGAGTTGCTCGAGATCGACGGGATCGGCCCGAAGACCTACGCCCGAATCACCCCCTACGTGCGGACATGACCGGTTCCCCGCCGCGCCGGAGCGACCTGCGCCTCGTGCCGATCGCCGTCGGCGTCTGGAGCGGCGCCTGGTGGGGCACCGGCGAGCAGTGGTCGACGCCGGGCCTGCTCGTCACGCTGACGGCCCTGGGCTGCGCGGTCTGGCTGATCCGCGGACAATCGCCCGGCCGATGGCCGGCCTGGCATCTCATCGCCGTGGTCGCGATGACGGCGTTGGCCGTGGCGTGCGGCCTGATGAGACTGTGGGCCCTCGACCACTCGCCGCTCAGCGATCCGGCGGGGGAGCGTGGCTACGCCGATCTCGTGGTGGTCGTCACCTCCGATCCGGTCCGCTACCCGGCGGCCGGCACCAGGCCGGAGTTCACCGTGACCCAGGCCGAGACCCGACGGGTGGTCGTGCGCGGCTCAGCCATCACGGCCCGGATGCCGGTGCGGCTCATGGCGACAGGGGATCCCGCCGCGGCGCTGGCCGGCCTGCCCGTCGGCCAGCAGGCGTGGGTGAGCGGCCTGCTGCAGTCGCGTGAACCGGGCGATCCCGTGGCGGCGTCCGTCCGCCTGGTGGCCGATCCTGTGCTTGGGAAACCCCCGGGTGCCCTCGACCGTGCCACCAACCGGTTCCGGGCGGCGGTGCGTGAGGCGGTCCGGTGGGCCCCCGCCGACCAGGCGCACCTCGTGCCCTCCCTGGTCGTCGGTGACACCTCCGGTGTCGGCACCACTCTCCAGGGCGCGTTCCGGGCGACCAGCCTCACTCACCTGATGGCCGTCTCGGGGGCCAACCTGGCGCTCACCCTCGCATGGCTGATGGGCATCGCCCGCTGGTCGGGGATGCGGGGGCGGGCACTCGACGCGCTCGCCGTGGCCGGAGTGGCGGGCTTCGTCATCGTCTGCCGTGGCGAGCCGAGCGTGCTGCGGGCCGCAGCCATGGGCCTGGTCACCCTGGCTGCGAGCGGGAGGCACGCGAGCCCGGGCCGCGGCATCCGACACCTGGCCGCCGCCGCGGTCGTCGTGCTGATGATCGACCCCTGGCTCGCCCGCTCGGTCGGGTTCGCACTGTCGGTGGCGGCCACCGGGGGGATCATCTGGTGGGCGAGTGAATGGCCCCGACGGCTCGGGGGCCGGACGCCCTCGTGGGTCACGCCGGTCGTGTTCGTCCCGCTGGCCGCCCAGTTGGCCACTCAGCCCCTGGTCACCGCGATCAGTGGCGGAGTGAGCACGGTCGGCATCCTCGCCAACGCGCTCGCCGCCCCGTTCGTCGCGCCGGTCACCGTGCTCGGACTCACGGCCGCGCTGCTGCAGTTGCTGAGTCCTCCGATGGGTGCGGTGGTCGGATGGCTCGCCGGCGCCTGCATCCAACCGATCATCTGGATCGCGACCCTGCTCGCCACGACACCGGGAGCGGTCTGGCCGTGGCCGGCGTCACCCCTGACCCTCGGCCTGCTGGCCGCCGGCTGTGTGCTGCTCGGCGCCTTGGTGCCGCGGATCGCCGGGCGTCCGGTGGTCGCCGTGCTGGTGCTGGCCGGCCTGGCGCTCACGCCATGGATCCGGCCGAGACCGATGGGGTGGCCGGGGTCGTGGGACGTCGTCTTCTGCGACGTCGGCCAGGGCGACGCCACGGTGGTGCGGTCGGCACGCGGCAGTGCCGTGCTCGTCGACGTCGGCCCTGACGACGACCGCGCGGCGAGTTGCCTGCGCGACCTCGGCATCACCACCGTGCCGTTGCTCATCCTCACCCATTTCCACGCCGACCACTCCGGGGGACTGGGCCAGGTGCTGGACTCCGTCGACGTCGGCCTCATCTGGGTCAACCCGGTGGCGGCCCCGGCGTCCGACGCGCGGCGGGTCGCCGAGCTCTCCGCGGCCGACGGGACGCCGGTCGAGGTGGCCCCTGTGGGCGCCACGGCCACGGTCGGGGACGCCCGGATCGAGGTGCTGTTCGGCGGTACCGCGACCGATGCTCCCGACGTCGGGGAAGGCGAATCCTCGGCCGAGAACAACACCTCGCTCGTGCTGCGGGTGGGCGCGGGCTCGCTCAGCGTCATCGTCGCCGGGGACGCCGAGACAGAGGAGCAGCAGCAACTGCTCGACCGGCGGGTCGACGTCGGCGCCACCGTGTGGAAGATGCCGCACCATGGGTCAGCCCGCCAGACGGCCGCCCTGTGGAGCGACTCGGGAGCGGGGATCGCGGTGGCGAGCGCCGGCGTCGACAACGACTACGGTCATCCGGCCCCCTCTGCGCTGAGATTGGCCGCCCAGCTCGGGATGACCGTGGTGCGCACCGACCGGCAGGGCGCGATCGCGATGCAGGGCCTGGCCCACGAGGTGGGCATCCGCACGCAACGGGCGGCGCCCCCATGACCCGGCGCGCGCGTGTCGGCTCCGGCTGGCATGCTGTGGGCGTGACTCCCGCAGCCCCCCGACCGTCCGCAGCCCGCACCCAGACCCCGGTGCTCGGCACGTCCGTGCTGGTGATCGGGTCCGAGTCACTGCTCGCAGAACGGGCGGTGAACCAGTGGGTCGGTGCCGCGCGCCGTGAGGTGCCTCACGCCGAGATGGTCGAGGTCGAGGCGGTCGAACTCGAGGGGAACCGGCTCACCGAGCTGACCGGCGGATCACTGTTCGCCACCGCGACCGTGGCGGTGATCCGTGACCTCGGCAACCTGCCCCCGGAGTTGCACGACGCGCTGGTCGCGGTGGCCGCGCAGCCGGGGCCAGACCTGTGCCTCGTCCTCGTGCACGCCGGCGGCAACAAGGCGAAGGGCCTGGTCGACAAGCTGCGCAAGGTCGGGATCGAACGGGTCGATGCCAACCCCATCAGGGCCTGGGAGGTGCCCGGCTTCGTCCTGCAGGAGGCGCGCCACCAGCGGCTCCAGCTCGATCAGCAGGCGGCGCAGGCGCTGGTCGACGCCGTCGGCAGCGACCTGCGCACGGTGGTGGCCGCGATCCAGCAGCTGAGCTCCGACGCGGCCGGTCAGCCGATCACCGCGGCGTTCGTCACCCGCTACTTCGCCGGGCGGGCCGAGGTCACCAGTTTCGCGGTCACCGACGAGCTCCTGCTGCAGCATCGCGACGCCGCCCTCGAGAAGCTCCGCTGGGCCCTGGCCACAGGGGTCGCCCCGGTGCTGGTCACCAGCGCGGTCGGGGCATCGCTACGGGCCCTCGGCAAGTACCACGACGTCCGCGCCTCTCGACTGTCCGACAACGAACTGGCCCGTGAGATCGACGTGCCGTACTGGAAGATCAAGGACCTCGCCAAGCAGTCACGCCTCTGGACGCCGGCGGCGGTGGCCCGCGCCATCCAGCGCGTGGCCCGTGCCGATGCCGACGTCAAGGGGGCGGCTACCGACCCCGACTTCGCGCTCGAACTGCTGGTGCTCGACCTCATCGCGATCGGCGAGACCGCCTGAGCGAGGCGCGCCGAGTGCTCCCGGCGCCGGTGTCGGAGCGCGCCGAACGCCGGCGTCTCGACCCCCAGTCGGATCGGGACGCCGGCGTTCGGAAGGATCAGCGGGCGGCGGTCAGAGCGCGTTGGCGGCGCGCGAGATGGCCGACTTGCGGTTGGCCGCCTGGTTGGCGTGGATGACGCCCTTGGTCACGGCCTTGTCGAGCGCCCGGTTGGCCGCGCGGGCGAGCAGTACGGCCTTGTCGTTGTCGCCGGCGGCGATGGCCTCGCGGAAACGACGCACATGGGTGCGCAGCGACGACTTGACGGCCTTGTTGCGCAGGCGCGCCTTCTCGTTGGTCTTGATGCGCTTCATCTGGGACTTGATGTTTGCCACTGGGCAAGCCTCTTTACACCTGGTCGGACTGGGAGATTCTGCGGAGTCGAGGGCGCACGCGTGAGCGGCGTCCTACGACGCGACGAGCCAATCTACCATCGCGCCGGAACCCCGCCCAAATCGGGTGCGGCCCGAGGCGTCCGGGTCGCTGGCGGCCGGCGTGGACAGCACTCCAGCGGGTCCGTGAGAGGATGGCAGCCTGCCCCGCGCACCGCATCACGCACCGGACGACGAACTGGAACCGCATGCCCGTAACCGACCCCGGACGCACCGATCCGGCGATCATCCGCAACTTCTCGATCATCGCCCACATCGACCACGGCAAGTCCACACTCGCCGACCGGATGCTGCAACTCACCGGTGTCGTCGACCCGCGGGCGATGCGTGAGCAGTACCTCGACCGCATGGACATCGAGCGCGAGCGAGGCATCACGATCAAGTCGCAGGCCGTGCGCATGCCGTGGACGCAGGGTGGCGTCGCCTACGTGCTGAACATGATCGACACCCCTGGCCACGTCGACTTCACCTACGAGGTGTCCCGGTCGCTGGCCGCCTGCGAGGGGGCCCTGCTGCTCGTCGACGCGGCCCAGGGCATCGAGGCCCAGACCCTCGCAAACCTGTACCTGGCCCTCGAGGCCGACCTGCACATCATCCCGGTGCTCAACAATATCGACCTGCCGGGTGACCAGCCCGAGAAGTACGCCGAGGAGCTCGCCGGCATCATCGGATGCCCCCCTGACGACGTGCTCCGCGTGTCGGCGAAGACCGGCGAGGGGGTGCGCGAGCTCCTCGACGAGATCGTCCGCCAAGTGCCCGCGCCGGTCGGTGATCCGGACGCGCCGGCGCGGGCGCTGATCTTCGACTCGGTCTACGACACCTATCGCGGCGTGATCACCTACGTGCGGGTCGTCGACGGTGCGTTGTCCCACCGCGAGCGCATCCTGATGATGTCGACGAAGGCCACCCACGAAGTGCTCGAGGTGGGCGTCATCTCGCCCGAACCGATCCAAACGCATCGCCTGAGCGTCGGCGAGGTCGGCTACCTCATCACGGGTGTGAAGGACGTGCGCCAGTCCCGGGTCGGCGACACCGTCAGCCTGTCGACCCGCCCGGCCGCCCACGCACTCGCGGGCTACCGTCATCCCAAGCCAATGGTCTACGCGGGCATCTACCCGATCGACGCCGACGACTTCTCCGAACTGCGCGAGGCACTCGAGAAGCTGCAGCTCAACGACGCGGCGCTCACCTTCGAACCCGAGACGTCCGGGGCCCTCGGGTTCGGCTTCCGGATCGGGTTCCTCGGGCTGCTGCACATGGAGATCGTCCGGGAGCGGCTCGAGCGGGAGTTCAACCTCGACCTCATCAGCACGGCCCCGAACGTGGTCTACCGGGTGGTGATGGAGGACGGCACCGAGCACGTCGTCACCAACCCCAGCGAGTACCCCGAGGGCAAGATCGCCGAGGTCTACGAGCCGGTGGTCAGGGCGACGCTGCTGTCGCCGAGCGAATACATCGGCACGCTGATGGAGTTGTGCCAGACCCGCCGCGGCGTCCAGTTGGGCATGGACTACCTGTCGGCCGATCGGGTCGAGATGCGCTACACGCTGCCGCTGGCAGAGATCGTGTTCGACTTCTTCGACGCGCTGAAGTCGCGCACGAAGGGCTACGCCTCGCTCGACTACGAGGACGCCGGAGAGCAGACGGCCGAACTCGTCAAGGTCGACATCCTGCTGCACGGCGACCCGGTCGACGCGTTCAGCGCGATCGTGCACAAGGACAAGGCCTACCAGTACGGGGTGGCGATGGCGGCCAAGCTCAAGGAGCTCATCCCTCGCCAGCAGTTCGAAGTGCCGATCCAGGCAGCGATCGGCGCGCGGGTGATCGCGCGAGAGACCATCCGCGCGCTCCGCAAGGACGTGCTCGCCAAGTGCTACGGCGGTGACATCACCCGCAAGCGCAAGCTGCTCGAGAAGCAGAAGGAGGGCAAGAAGCGGATGAAGATGGTGGGCCGGGTCGAGGTGCCGCAGGAGGCCTTCGTGGCGGCGCTGCAGACCGGCGAGGGCGGCAAGGACAAGAAGCCGAGCTGACGGGCTCCGCGCAAGCCGGTGGACTCGACGCCCTGCACGAGGTAGCGCTGCAGGAACAGGAAGACGACCAGCACGGGGATGACCGCCATCAGTGCCCCGGCGACCAGTTCGGGGTGGTTCACGAGCTGTGACGTCATGAACTGGCTGAGCGTCACCTGCACGGTGCGCGTTCCATTGCGCGTCACCAGCATCGGCCGGCGGAAGGCGTTCCACGAGCCGACGACGGTGATCGTGCCGATGGCGCCGACGATTCCCATCGAGTTCGGCACCACCACCTGCCCGAACGTTCGCCCTGGGTTCGCGCCGTCGATGAGGGCGGCCCCCTGAAGCTCACGGGGGAAGCCGAGGTACGACTGGCGGAACACGTACGTGGCGAACGCCGAACATGCCCGGCACGATGGGCCCGCGGAACCTGTCGATCCAGCCGAGCGCGGACGTCGTCACGAAGGTGGGGATGAAGGTGACCGCAGCGACGTCCCCATCTCGACATCGGAGTTCGTCAACAACTCGGTGATGTTGGCGTAGTTCCACTTGCCGGGCAGCCCTTGCCACTGGGCGGCGATGAGCTTCGAGGAGGAGAACACGGTGCGCACGATGACGTGGAACGGCAGCAGGAAGAACACCGCGAGCACGACGAGCGCGGCGTACCTCACGACCACCAGGGCCCGGTCGGCACGACTCCGGACAGCTCCCATCGTTCCTCCCTGTCGGTGCCCCGGTTGGCGAGCCGGTTCTGGGCGACGCCGAACACGACGAGGAAGCGCCCCCGAGGTGCTCGACACGCCGTTGATGCTGCCGCACCCGGCGAGGCGGGTGACGGCTGCGACTCCACCGAGGCCATGAGGAAGTGACGAGGGAAAATCCGCATGATCGGGAATCCACGGCAGCAACATCCCAAGTCGCAGGCTCTCTCGTGGCAATGGTGAGGGCGGTATGGCCGGACAATGGGGCCGCTGGATGTCGGGCTCCCGGTGGCCTGCGCGCGCGGTGTCCCGCTCCGGGGCGGCGCCGCGTAACCTGACCCCCATGCCATCAACCCCACCTGTCGGCGATCCGGTGCCACCCGACGGGTCCCTGCCTGGGCAGGCGCTCGACGGTCTGGCCGACACGCCGCTCGGGTTCTACCTGCACGTCCCGTTCTGTGCGGTGCGGTGCGGGTACTGCGATTTCAACACCTATTCCCCCGACCAACTCGATGTGGACGCGGTGAGCGTGTGGGCGCGTTCGGCGCACACCGAGATCGACCTCGCGGCCCGCGTGCTGGGCGATCGGTCGCCGCGGCTGTCCACGGTGTTCATCGGCGGGGGTACGCCGACGATGGTGCCACCCGCGCTGCTCACCGGGCTGATCCAGCATCTGCGCGACTTCTTCGGGCTGCTCCCCGACGCCGAGGTGACCACCGAGGCGAACCCCGAGACGATCACGCCCCCGGTACTCGAGGCCCTGCTGGAGGGCGGCATCAGCCGACTGTCCCTCGGCATGCAGTCGTCGGTGCCGCACGTGCTGCGGGTGCTCGACCGGGTGCACACTCCCGGCCGCGCGCTGGAGGCGGTGCGCCTTGCCCGGGCCGCCGGGTTCGCCGACATCTCGCTCGACCTCATCTACGGCACGCCGGGGGAGTCGTTGGGCGATTGGCGGGCGTCCCTCGATGCCGCGCTCGGCGTGGCACCCGACCACCTGAGCGCCTACGCGCTGATCGTCGAGGACGGCACGGCCCTGGCCGCCCGGATCCGCCGCGGCGCGCTGGCCGGCCCCGACGACGACGACCTCGCCGACAAGTACCTGGCGGCCGAGGAGGTGCTCACCAGTGCCGGATACGCATGGTACGAGGTGAGCAACTGGAGCCGTGGCACGTCCCACCGGTCGCGGCACAACCTCGCCTACTGGCGAAGCCACCACTGGTGGGGCGTCGGGCCCGGCGCCCACTCGCACGTCGGCGGCGTGCGGTGGTGGAACGTGCGCCACCCCCGCCGCTACGGCGCGCTGCTCGCCGAGGGTCGCAGCCCCGGTGAGGGACGCGAGGTGCTCCATGCGGACCAGCGTCGGGTCGAGCGGGTGCTGCTCGAGTTGCGGATCGCCGACGGCCTGCCGGCCGGCGTCCTCACCGACACCGAGCGCGGTCGCGTGCCGGCGCTGGTCGATGACGGGCTGCTGGTCGACCACCCGGACGCCGCGCCCGAGGGACGGCTCGTGCTCACCCTACGGGGACGCCTGCTCGCCGACGCCGTGGTGCGGCGGCTGCTCGACTGATCTCCGGCCCCGGGCGATCCGCCGCGCCGAGTCATCCGGGGCGCGTGCGTGGCGCGCGCAGCGATCGCGGGGCGATTCGGTAACCTCACCGAACGTGACCTTCCCCGATCGCTATCACTCCGATGTGCTCGCCGCCGGCTGGCAGCGGGCCGGCCGGAAGAGCTCCCGTGACGTGCACCTCGAACTCGACCTTGTCGTCGAGGAGCCGACCAGCGGCTTCTGCGGTGCCGTCGTCGGCTGGGAGAGCGGGCTGGTGGTCCTCGAGGACCGGCACGCCAAGAGGCGCTCGTTCCCGGTGGGTCCAGGCTTTCTGCTCGATGGGGAGCCGGTGGCGTTGAGGATCCCCGCTCGCCGTGGCTCGGCCGCCGTGCCGGCGCACACGGCGTCCGGTTCGCGTCGGGGCGCGCCCGAGCCCGCCAAGGTCGCGTTGCCGAGCCGCATCTATGTCGAGGGCCGCCACGACGCCGAACTCGTCGAGAAGGTCTGGGGTGACGACCTCCGCCACGTCGGGATCGTCGTCGAGTTCCTCGGTGGCATCGACGACCTGGTGGCCGTCGTCGAGGAGTTCCGGCCCGAGCCCGGGCGGCGTCTCGGCGTCCTCGTCGACCACCTCGTGCCAGGCTCGAAGGAGTCGCGGATCGCCGACCAGGTGGCCCGCGGCGGCTACGGCGACCATGTGATGATCGCCGGGCACCGGTTCATCGATGTGTGGAACGCCGTTCTTCCGGCGACGGTCGGGCTGAAGGCATGGCCCGAGGTGCCGCGTGACGTCGACTTCAAGAAGGGCACCCTCGCTGCCCTTGGGCAGCCGCACAAGGACCAGGCGGACATCGCCCGCGGCTGGCAGGCGATTCTCGCGAGGGTGGGTTCCTGGCGGGACCTCGATCCACGGTTCAACACCGAGGTCGAACGCCTGATCGACTTCGTCACCCAGGACCATCTCGACACCGGGTCGTGAGTCCGGGGCCGACGCCCGAGATGAGATCGGACCTTCAGCTGGCGGGCCCACCCCGCGTCGTGCGCCACGATGGTGTCATGCCGACCCGCCACGAGCCCTCGTCCGACCAGATCCTCGAGTTGATGCAGGCCGTCGCCGCCGAACTCATCCTGCCCCGGTACCGGCGGCTCGCCGACGGCGACGTCGACCAGAAGGCGCCCGGGGACTACGTGACGATCGCCGACCGTGAGGCCGAGCGATCCCTCACCCGTGACCTCGGCGCGCTGTTCCCGGGCGCGCTGATCATCGGCGAGGAGGCGTGCTTCCTCGACCCCCGGTTGGAGGCGGCCGCCGACTCGGCCGAGCACGCCCTGCTCATCGACCCGGTCGACGGCACCCGCAACTTCGTTCGCGGCAGCGCCGACTTCGCCGTGATGCTCGCCGAGGTGCGGGCGGGACGGGCGGTGCGGGCCTGGATCCTGCAACCGGTGCTCGGTCACGCCTATGTCGCCGAGGCGGGGGCCGGCGCCAACTGCGACGGGCTGCCGATGCCGCGCCGAGAGGCCACGCCGACCCGGCCCCAGGGCGTCGCGTCCCAACGGCGGCTCATCGGCTTCGACGCCGACGCCACGCTGGCACCGATCGTCTACGGAGCCTTTGCGGCGGGGATCGACTATCCGAGGGTGGCCACCGGAGCGGTCGACTTCGTCGTCTACAAGAACCTGCACCCGTGGGACCACGTGCCCGGGTCGCTGCTGCTCCGTGAGACGGGCGGCGTGACACGGCTGCGCGGGGGCCGCGACTACCGCCCGGGCGACGCGGGGCCGGGCATCATCGGCGCGGGCAACGAGCAGATCTGGCGGATGGCCAGCCCGGCACTGTCGGTGTGACCGGACGCCGCGGCGCTCAGGCCAGGCTGGTCACGATCATGTAGACCGACACGAGCACGAGCAGCACCGCGAACGAGCGGGTGAGGGTGCGCAGGGGCAACCGGGACGCCACGTGGCCCCCGACGAGGCTGGCGATCGCGGCGGCGAGGGTGAAGGGCAGCACGACGTCCCAGTGCATCGTGGCGCCGCCTCCGAGCCGGCTGGCCAGTGCGGTGACCGAGTTCACGGCGATGACGAGCAGCGAGGTGCCGACGGCTACCGGCATCGGGGTGTCGAGCGCCAGCACGAGTGCCGGCACCGCCGCGAACCCGCCACCGACCCCGAAGAAGCCGACGAGCAGCCCGAACGCGGAGGCGGTGATCAGCATTCGGACGACGCGTCGCGGCGTCCAGGTGACCGGGCCGCCGGCCCCGCCCCGCGAACCGCGGGAGGTGGTCTTGCGCCACATCATCACCGCGACGACGAGCAGGAGCAGCGAGAACGACTCGAGCAGCAGCTTCTGCGAGATGTGCTGGGAGAGCTGGCTTCCCGCCCACGTGCCCGCGGCGCCCAGGACGCCGAACAACAGGCCCTGGCCCCACCGCACGTTGCCCCTGCGGTGATGTCCGAGCGTGGCCACGAGAGCGGTCGTGCCGACCACCACCAGCGACTCGGTGGTGGCCGTGTGGGCGCTCTGATGCAGGAGGTACACCAGGGCCGGCACCGCGAGGATCGATCCACCTCCTCCCAGCGCCCCGAGGACGAGTCCCATGACGATGCCTGCGAGGATGGCGAAGATCACGAACGGTTACCTTCCGAATAGGGGGGTGGTCCGTGACACGACTATACCCCACGGGGTATGATGCGGATTGTGAGTGAGATCGCCGAGGGTCCGGCCCGTATGGTCACGCCGAGCGGGAGGACGCCGGCCGGCGCGCCACGCGCGGCCGATCCGGCGCCGCGTGCTGTTCGGCGCACGAGGGCCGCCTGATCATGTCCGAGATCGAGCGCGTGACCAGTGCCCCCCTTCCGGTGGTTCCCGTTCCCGACGGCGGCCTTGCAGGAGGTGCTGTTGCAGGGGAGGTCGTTCGTGAGGCTGCCCCTGACGAGTTGGCCGATCCCGGCACGACGCCCACCGAGCCCCCTCCCGTGGAGGTTCACGGCCCCGGGCGCCCGCTCGAACCCGAGGGTGTGCCCGAGATCCTGGCCCGGTTGCGTCGGGCGCACGGCCAGTTGGGCGGGGTGATCCACATGATCGAGACCGAGCGCAGTTGCCAGGACATCGTCACCCAGTTGTCGGCCGTGGCCAAGGCCGTTCAGCGCGCCGGGTTCGCGGTGATCACCCAGGGCATGCAGCAGTGCCTCACCGATCCCGGCGCCAGCGACGTCGACCTCGACGAGATGGAGAAGCTGTTCCTCCGACTCGCCTGAGTTGGGTCGCTTCCCTGTGCCGGTGACGCGGCGCCCGATCGGGCCGGACGCCGCGCCGCAGCAGGGGGCCCGTCAGTGCTTGCCCTTGAGCACCATCCGCATGATGCGGGCGTTGAACACGGCGAACTTCCAGGTCTGGACCACGGGATTCCTGCGGTAGCGCTGCATGGCCTCGGTCGGCAGGGGTGCCCTGCTCAGGTCGGCCACGGGGATGGGGGGATTGTCGGGCATGTCGATCACTCCGGAATCAGGTGCCAGCCGGGAAGCCCCTTGGCCTTGTAGATGAACAGGTGGTGGAGCATGAGCTTCACCCAGTGGCCGGACAGGCCGAGTTCGCCCCGGGTCTCCCGCAGGTCGCGGCCGGTGGGGTAGCGGCTGTAGTCGGGGACGACCGGCATCATCGTCATGGCTGCCGCGGATCCGGTGCGCAGGTTGGCGCCGGCGGAGGCGACGCAGGCGGCGCCCATATCTGCCATCGACGCCTGGTGCGCCACGGCCATGGGGCCCTTGCTGATCCGGTCGGCGATCGTCAGCGCCACCGTCTTGCCCATGACGCCCGAGGGCATGCCGGTGCGAGGGGGCGACGGGGTGATGGGCGTGCCGTTGGCCGAGGTGCGTGGCCGGCTGATCTGGTGCGGCGGCGCGAAGGCGATGCCGACGGCCCAGATGTTGTCGAATCCCTGAGCCTGGTAGGTCTTCGGCCAGTCGGCGGCACTCCACTGCTCGTAGGGCTTACCGCTGTAGTCGGCGTCGACCTTCATGAACCCGCTCGGCGCGAACAGTCCGGATGTGATGTCGGTGCCGTCGCGGTCATAGGCGGCCAGCGGGACGCCGCTGAACGGCGGCAGCAGCATCGCGAAGTCATATGCCAGGGAGTGGTGCTCGCCATCGAGGGTCTCGAAGTGCACTGTGCCGGGCTCGACCCGCTCGACGTGCGCGCCGAGGACCGCCTCGACGCCGCGCTCGCGGAACAGTGATGCCGTCCACAGCTCGGAGGTGGTCTGGAATCCCTTGTCGTTGAAGGTCATCCCACCCACCCCGAAGTCGCCGAGCTCGCTCTCATTGGTGAGGTAGACCACCCGGGCCATGTCGCGCACGCCGGCCTCGCGCAGTTCGTTGTCGACGTTGAACACGTACTCGAACGCGGCGCCCTCGCAGGTGCACGTGCCGTGCCCCATGCCGACGACCAGCGTCTGATGCTCGCCCGCGCGGCACTTGTCGATCACCTCGTGCAGCCGTTCGGACGCCGCGATGGCATGGTCGGCGGTGCACACGGACACGGTGTTGCCGTGTTCGGGTCCGAGACCCTCGGTGGCGCCGAATCGCAGTTGCGGGCCGGTGGCGTTGATGAGGTAGTCGTAGCGGATCCGCTGCTCGCGCCCGGCACCCGCCGCTGACGTGTGAACGATGTCGACCGCGGGCCTCTCGCTGTCGGCGTCCCCGTGCGGGCGGATGGCGACAGCCTTGGCCTGGACGAACTCGATGCCCTTGCGCCGGTAGATCGGCGCGAGCGGGAACACGACGTCCTTCTTGGACATCTTGCCGACACCGACCCAGATGTTGGAAGGGATCCAGTTCCAGTTGGAATTCGGGGAAACCACCGTGATTCGGTGTTGCCTGCCCAGCAGGCGGCTGAGATGCAGGGCGGCCGTGTGGCCCGAAATGCCCGCACCCAGGATGACTACGTCAGACACCGCTGCTCCTTCGAAGCGTTACCGCGTGTGGCCGGGGTTCGGACCCCGACCACGACGACTATATACCCTTGGGGGTATATGGATAGCAGTGAACCCAGTGCAGGGCCGAACCGGATCCGCCCCTGTAGGTGCTACTTGGTCGGGCAGGTGCTCATGCCGAACAGGCGGTAGATCGGGCAGAACTTGACCAGGGCGGTCGCCGCGAGGACGACGCCGAGGATCAGCAGGATGATGCCACCGACGCTGGAGATGCCGATGGCGAACGCGACGACGACGGCGATGACCGCGGCGACAAGACGGATGATGCGGTCGGTGCTTCCGACATTGACGGTCATGATGGGACTCCCTTTGTCGAGATCCCCGGAGATGGGTGCGTCGCACCCGAGGGCTGTCTCAAACATACCCCGTGGGGTGTCCCGGCGTGCGAGTGGGGCCGCCGATTCTCCGGTGCCGTGCGTGCCGCGTTAGTCTCGCTGGCATGCGTGATTTC
>DAIESZ010000231.1 GCA_027346035.1 Propionibacteriaceae bacterium | reverse complement strand
CCGCACCCGGGTCGGGCTGCTCGAGGACACCCGCCCCCAGCCCCGCCGCCACCATCGCGTGACTGCGGATCCGGTCGCTGAGGTGCACGGAGACCCCGGCCTGGGTGAGATCGTGGCCGATCGACGAGCCGACCAGTCCCGTGCCGACGATGACGACCGGGCCCGGGCCCAGGTCGCCGGGCTCCTGCGTGCCGGTCACTGGCCGCCCTTCTGGACGAACGAGCGCACGTACTCCTCGGCGTTGGTCTCGAGCACGGCGTCGATGCTGTCGAGCAGGTCGTCGAAACTGCTCGCGGAGGGCCTGGTGGGCCGCCGCGCCTCCTGCTCGGACGCCGCCGGCGTCGGGGGTTGGGACGGCTGTCGCTGCACCTGCTCGCTCACACGAGGATCCTAACCGCGCCGCTCCCCGAGCAGCACCACGAGCTGCTGCGCCGACTCGGCCCGTTGCACGAGGTCGCGGTCGAGCGCGGCGGTGTGCTGCAGCGGGTCGGTGAGCCGGATGTTCACCACTCGACCCCGAGGCAGTTCCAGCGTGACGCTGTCCCAGTTGGCCGCCACCACCGCCCCGGGGAAACGGGTGAGCAACTGCCCGCGGAGCCACGCCCGGGTGCCCGGAGGCGGCTCGGCGATCGCGGTCTCGACCTCGGCGCCGGTGCTGCGCCGCACGATCCGCCCGGTCCGTTCGAGGGCGAGGAACAGCCCGCGTGCCGGGTCCAGGTCGGCGTATTGCAGGTCGATCGCCGCGAGTTTCGGATGCGACCAGTCCAGGTCGTCGCGCCGGCGCATCCCCTCGAGCAGCTGCAGCTTGGCGACCCAGTCGAGCCGGTCGGCGCATCGGCCCGGGTCGGCGCCGAGGTCTTCGAGGAGGGCCGCCCACTCGCGCAGCACGGCGTCCTGGTCGTCGAACACCTGCCAGGCGACCGACGACGCCGCGTCGAGGTAGCGCCGCTGCAGCTCGAGTGCGGTGAGCCGCTCGCCGGACGTGGTGAGGGCGACCGCGGTGAGCGTCGGGTCGTGGGAGAACGCGCGGAACGCGGCGACGGGATCGGCGAGTTCCGGCAGCGGGACGCCGTCGTCGACCGCCGCCAGCACCAACGCCGCCGCGCCCACCTTGACGAAGGTCGCGGTCTCGCTGAGGTTGGCGTCGCCGGTGATCACGTGCAGCCGCCGGAACCGGCGCGGATCGGCGTGCGGCTCGTCACGAGTGTTGATGATCGGGCGGTGCACGGTTGTTTCGAGCCCGACCCGGGCCTCGAAGAAGTCCGGACGCTGGCCGAGCTGGAATCCCGCCCGGGCGCCGCGGGGACCGAGGCCGACCCGGCCGGCCCCCGCCACCACCAGCCGCGACACGAGATGCCCGGTGAACCCGCGGACGATGTCGTCGAAGGGCACGGCCCGCGGCACGAGGTAGTTCTCGTGGCAGCCGTAGGAGTGGCCCTTGCCGTCGGTGTTGTTCTTGTGCAGCCGCAGGGTGAGTCCGGACGCCTCGCCGGCCCGGGCCGCGGCGCGGCGCATCACCGTGTCGCCGGCCCGGTCGTACACCACGGCCTGGTGCGCCGAGGTGACCTCGGGGCCGGAGTGTTCGGGGTGGGCGTGGTCGACGTAGACCCGGGCGCCGTTGCCGAGCAGCACGTTGTCGTATTCGACGACGTCGGTGAGCAGGTCGGGGTTCGCGATCCGGCGGTCGAGCACGGTGCCGCGGGCGTCGACGAGCGGCGACTCGTCGGCGTAGTTCCAGTCGGCGCGCCAGCCGGAGACGGTGGCAGCGACCGCGCGCACGACGGCCTCCGACAGCGAGATCGGATCCGGGGCCTCCTCGGGGGCCAGCCCGGCGACGCTCACACCGTATTCGGTCTCGACGCCGAACACGGCGCGCCACGGGTCGTCTGCCATGAGCCTGACGATATCGGCGCCGGGGGGACGGGCGAGGGTCAGTCGCCGAACGCCAGGTCGCCGAGCGGCACGGCCCTGCTGGCGCCCGAGGCACCGGTGAGCGTGCGGATGAACGCGATCCGCTCACCCTTGCGACCCGCGATGCGGGCCCAGTCATCGGGGTTGGTCGTGTTCGGCAGGTCCTCGTTCTCGGTGAACTCGTCGCGACAGGCCCGGTGGATGCCCTCGACCGACACCCCGCCCTCGGCGCCGGCGAGCTCGGCCTTGATCGCCAGCTTCTTGGCCCGGTCGACGATGTTGCGGATCATCGCGCCGCTGGCGAAATCCGCGAAATAGAGCACGTCGCGGTCGCCTCCGGCGTAGGTGACCTCGAGGAACCGGTTCTCGTCGGACGCCGCGAACACCCCGCTCACGGCCCCGTCGATGAGCATCGCCAACGCCGCCGGCCGGTCGCCACCCGCGGCCGCTTCGGCGTCCGGGTGCAGTGGAGTGTCGAGGGTGAGGTACTTGCCGAAGATCTGCCGGGCGCCGTCGGCGTCGGGCCGGTCGAGCTTGATCTTCTGGTCGAGCCGCCCGGGGCGCAGGATCGCCGGGTCGATCATGTCCTCACGGTTCGAGGCGCCGATGATGATGACGTTGTCGAGGCCCTCGACACCGTCGATCTCGCTGAGCAGCTGGGCGACGATGGTGTTCTCGATGTCGGAACTGATGCCGGTTCCGCGGGTGCGGAACAGCGAGTCCATTTCGTCGAAGAACACGATCACGGGCCGCCCGTCGGCGGCGAGTTCGCGGGCGCGACCGAAGATCATCCGGATCTGGCGTTCGGTCTCGCCGACGTACTTGTTGAGCAGTTCGGGGCCCTTGATGCTGAGGAAGTGGCTGCCCTCGGGGCCGAGCGAGGTGGCCACCGCCTTGGCGATCATCGTCTTGCCGCACCCCGGCGGGCCGTAGAGCAGGATGCCCTTGGGTGCGGTGAGCCGATAGCGGCGGTACAGATCGCGATGCCGGAACGGCAGTTCGACGGCGTCGCGGATCTGCTCGATCTGGTGGGACAGGCCGCCGATGTCGTCGTAGTCGACGTCGGGCACCTCGTCGAGCACTAGGTCGGCCACCCGCGCCCGCTCGACCGGACGCAGTGCGAGCCCGGCACCGAGGTCGACCAGCAGGCTGTCGCCGAGGTCGGGCGGCTCGTCCCGCAGCCGGGCCGACAGCACCAGCCGCACCTCGGCGTCGCCGGCCGTGCGCACCACCACCGCGCGGTCGTCGGGATGCAGTTCGGTGACGGTCGCGAGGTCGCCCGAGGGCACCGCGGAACCGCGCGCGACGAGCACCTGCGCGTCGTTGAGCAACACCTCGTCACCGACCCGCAGCCCGTCGGCCGACAGGTCCGCCGCGACCGCCACGCGCAGCCGGCGTCCGGACGCCGCGACGTCGACCATCGCCGGGCGGTCCGGTTGCCGGAGCACCTCCCCGATGACCAGCGCCCGCGACAGCGGCGGCTGGCTCAGCGCGTCGAGTTCGTCCTTGAGCGCCACCAGCCGGGTGCGGGCCTCCCGCAGGGTCTGGTTGAGCCGGTCGTTCTGGGCGGCCAGCGCGCGGGCGTCGGCGCGGGACCGGGCGAGTTGCCGCTCGGACTGCTGCAGTCGCACCTGGTCGGGATCGGGTTGCGTGGGCTCGCTCACGCGGCCCACGCTACTCACTGCGCCGGACTCACTCGGCCGGCTTGTCCTGGAACTCGACGGGGATGTTCGCCGGACGCGGCCCGGTGTAGTCGGGGCCGTACGCGCCGGGGGCCGGACGCCGCTTCCGCAGCGGTGCCCTGACTCCCGGTGCGAGCCGTCGGCTGATGACGAGGAAGCCGGTGTGACCGGTGGTGCTGTGAGCGGGGCGGATCGCCAGGCCCTCGGCGTGCCAGTCCCGGACGGTCGTCTCGGTGGCGTGCGGCTCGGTGAACCCGCCGTGGGCACGCAACGTGTCCATCACCCGGCCCATCTGGGTGGTGGTGGCCACGTAACAGGTGAGGACGCCACCGGGCACGAGCCGCTCCCCCACCACGTCGATGCACTCCCAGGGGGCGAGCATGTCGAGCACCGCCCGATCGACCGGCTCGTCGGCGATCGACGCGACGAGGTCACCGACGCTCAGCTCCCACGCCGGGTGCCCTCCGCCCAGGAACGCCTCGACATTGCGCCGGGCCACCTCGGCGAACTCCTCCCGCCGCTCGTAGCTGTGCAACCGTCCCTCGGCACCGATCGCCCGCAGCAGCGCGATGCTCAGCGCACCCGAGCCGACGCCGGCCTCCAGCACCCGGGCACCGGGGAAGATGTCGGTCCACATGAGGATCTGCGCGGCGTCCTTGGGATAGATGACGGCCGCCTCCCGCGGCATCGTCACGGTGAACTCGCTCATCAACGGCCGCATCACGAGGAACTCCATGCCGCCGGCCGAGGTGACCACCACTCCCTCCGGGCCGCCGAGGATGTCCTCGTGGGCCACGCCGCCCTTGGTGGTGTGGAAGATCCTGCCGGGTTGCAGCATGACCGAGTGCCGGCGTCCCTTGGGGTCGGTGAGGGTCACCCGCTCGCCCGGCTGCAGCAGTCCGGTGCGCACCCCGGACAGGCCGGCGTCCGCGGCGCCGCGCAGTCCCACCTGGTGCAGTTCGGCGAGGTCGTGTGCCCGCACCCCCTCGAGCGAGCGCAGCCGCAGCCGCCGGGGCGCGTCGGGTACCGGCACCATCGAGTGCACCGCCACCACCACGGCCCCCGCCGCGTTGCCGGACGCCGCCCCCGACGGGCTGTCCTCGACCACCAGGCAGTCGACCGGGTCGACCCCGAGGGCCCGGGCGGCGGTGAGATACGGCTCGGGGTCGGGCTTGGGAGCCTCGACCTCGTCTCCGGCCACGGTCACCGCGAACATGCCCGCGGGCAGGCGCCCCAGCACCGGATCGAGCACCTGCCGCGGCGACGAGGTGACCAGCGCGAGCGGGACGCCGAGCCCGCTCAACTCCGCCAGCAACTCGAGCGCCCCCGGGGTGAACAGGTCGTCGGTGGCGGCGCAGCGCACGGCCACCTCGTCGAAGATCAGCCCGAGGATCTGCTCGACGTCGACCGGGCACGACCCGGCGGTCGCGGTGATCGTGTCGACGAGTTCGAGGGCCATCTCGCGGGTGTTGCGCCCGACCATCCGCAGCCCGTCGTCGTAGGTCCACCGACCGCCGAGGCGAGCGGCCAGCGCGCTCTCGGCGGCGATCCAGTGGGGTTCGGTCTCCACCAGGGTGCCGTCGAAGTCGAACAGCACGGCGGAGGGCAGGCGCGTCGGGATCGTCATGATGGCGCGATTCTCCCAGAGCCCGCGACCGACCGCGAACCGCACGGGCATCCGCCGGCGGCGAACCGTGTCGGGTCGCCCGCCGGGATCGGGGACAATGGGATGTCGACCACCCCGAAAGGACACCGATCAGCGTGACCTCGATCCGCCCGGACGCCACCGAACAGCTACGAGGCCTGCTCAGCGAGCGGGTCATGATGCTCGACGGCGCGATGGGCACGATGGTGCAGCAGCATTCGCTGGCCGAGGCCGACTACCGGGGCGAGCGGTTCGCCGACTGGCCGAGCGACCTCAAGGGCAACAACGACCTGCTGTCGCTCACCCGGCCCGACGTCATCTCGGGGATCCACCGCGCCTACCTCGAGGCCGGGGCCGACATCATCGAGACCAACACCTTCAACGCGCAGGCGATCTCGCTGGCCGACTACGGCATGAGCGACCTGGCGTACGAGTTCAACGTCGCCAGCGCGCAGTTGGCCCGGGCCGAGGCGGACGCCGCGACCGCGCGAACCCCCGACCGTCCGCGCTTCGTCGCCGGGGCGCTCGGCCCGACCAACCGCACCGCGTCGATCT
>DAIESZ010000214.1 GCA_027346035.1 Propionibacteriaceae bacterium | reverse complement strand
GTCGATTACTACGGCGATCCCCAGGCCGAGAGCGTCGTCGTCATCATGGGATCGGGCGCACAGACCGCCGTGCAGACCGTCGAGCACCTCAACCGGCAGGGCGCCAAGGTGGGCGTGGTGCAGGTGCGGCTCTACCGGCCGTTCCCGACCGAGGCGCTGCTCGCGGCGATCCCGGCGTCGGCACGGCGGGTCGCGGTGCTCGACCGAACCAAGGAGCCCGGGTCCGGCGGCGAGCCGCTGTTCCTCGACGTGGTCAGCGCGCTCGGCGAGGCCCTCTCCAACGGCACCCGGGAGACCATGCCGCGGGTCACCGGCGGACGCTACGGCCTGTCGTCGAAGGAGTTCACCCCGGCCATGGTCGTCGGCATCTTCGACGAGTTGGCCAAGGACAAGCCGCGTCCGCGGTTCACCGTGGGCATCATCGACGACGTCACCCACCTGAGCCTCGACTACGACCCCGACCTCGACATCGAAGATCCCAGCACCGTGCGCGCCGTGTTCTACGGTCTCGGCTCCGACGGCACCGTCGGGGCGAACAAGAACACGATCAAGATCCTCGGCAGTTCGGGGGGCACCTACGCCCAGGGCTACTTCGTCTACGACTCGAAGAAGTCGGGGTCGCAGACGGTGTCCCACCTGCGGTTCGGGCCGAAGCCGATCCAGGCGCCCTACCTCGTGAACAAGGCCGGCTTCATCGGCTGCCACCACTGGAGCATCATCGAGCGCATGTGCGTGCTCGAGTATGCCAGGCCGGGCACCACCCTGCTGATCAACTCGCCGTACCCCGCCGACGAGGTGTGGCAGCACCTGCCCGAGACCATGCAGCAGCGCATCCTCGATCTCGGGATCGAGCTCTACGTCATCGACGCGAACGCGGTCGCCCGGGAGGTGGGTCTCGGACGCCGCACCAACACGGTCCTGCAGACCTGCTTCTTCGCGATCTCCGGCGTCCTGCCGCGCGAGCAGGCGATCGAGAA
Source organism: Propionibacteriaceae bacterium (assembly GCA_027346035.1). GTDB lineage: Bacteria > Actinomycetota > Actinomycetes > Propionibacteriales > Propionibacteriaceae > JAJYQH01. Next base: position 8,330 of record DAIESZ010000214.1, on the reverse strand, counting down.
GGTCAAGGCGGCGATCACCAAGACCTACGGCAAGAAGTCGATGGACATCGTGCACAAGAACCACGAGGCGGTCGACGCGTCCCTGGCCCATCTGCACAAGGTCGAGATTCCCGACACGGTCGGGTCGGGGGTCGAACTGCTGGCCCCGGTACCCGACACCGCGCCGGAGTTCGTCCGCAACGTCACCGCCCGGATGCTCGCCGGCCAGGGCGACAAGCTGCCGGTCTCGGCGCTGCCGGTCGACGGGTCCTATCCGAGCGGCACCACCCAGTACGAGAAGCGCAACATCAGCGACGTGGTGGCCGTGTGGGATCCCGAGTCGTGCATCCAGTGCGGCAACTGCTCGTTCGTCTGCCCGCACGCCGTGATCCGCAGCAAGTACTACTCGAGCTCCGCGTTGGACGGTGCTCCCGCGACCTTCGAGTCGGCGGCGCTCGACGCGACCGGTCTGCCGGACTCCCGCTACACCCTGCAGGTCTACGCCGAGGACTGCACCGGCTGCGGCCTGTGCGTCGAGGCGTGCCCCGTTCAGCCGATCGGCCAGCCGAGCCGTCGGGCGATCAACCTCGCCCCGGTGCTCGACCGCACCGAGCAGCGCGCCAACGTGGCGTTCTTCGAGCGGATCCCGATCAACGACCGGTCCCGGGTCGACTTCGGCACGGTCCGCGGCACGCAGTTCCTGCAGCCGCTGTTCGAGTTCAGCGGCGCCTGCTCGGGGTGCGGTGAGACGCCCTACCTCAAGCTGCTCACCCAACTGTTCGGAGACCGGGCGACCGTGGCCAACGCCACCGGCTGCTCGTCCATCTACGGCGGCAACCTGCCGACCACGCCGTGGGCGAAGAACGCCGACGGACGCGGCCCGGCGTGGTCGAACTCGCTGTTCGAGGACAACGCCGAGTTCGGTCTGGGGATGCGGCTGGCGGCCGACCTGCACTCCCACCTGGCGCGGGAGCGGTTGTCGCAGCTGCGCGCGGCCATCGGTGACGACGAGCTGGTCGACGGCCTGCTCACCGCGCCGCAGCGGCGCGAGAGCGACCTGGCCGACCAGTCGGAGCGGGTGAAGCAGCTGAGGGCTCGTCTCGCCGAGCTCCACGGGCCCGAGGTCGACGACCTCCGTTCGGTCGCCGACCACCTTCTGCGCCGTTCGGTGTGGATCGTCGGCGGTGACGGCTGGGCCTACGACATCGGCTCCGGCGGTCTCGACCACGTGCTCGCGTCCGGACGCAACGTCAACGTGCTCGTGCTCGACACCGAGGTCTACTCGAATACCGGTGGGCAGAGCAGCAAGTCGACTCCGATGGGTGCCGTGGCGAAGTTCGCCGCGGCCGGCAAGACCACCGGCAAGAAGGACCTCGCCCTGCAGGCCATCGCCTACGGCAACGTCTACGTGGCCCGCGTCGCGATGGGCGCCGACCCGCAGCAGACGCTCAAGGCGTTCCGTGAGGCCGAGTCCTACGACGGCCCCAGCCTGATCCTCGCCTACAGCCACTGCATCGCCCACGGCATCGACATGCGCAAGGGCCTCGACCAGCAGTACAAGGCCGTCAACTCCGGCCACTGGCCGCTGATGCGCTACAACCCGATCCTGAGGGACGCCGGCGGCGTGCCGTTCCTGCTCGATTCGCCGCGTCCACGGTTGTCGCTCCGCGACTACCACAACGCCGAACTGCGGTTCCGCATGCTGCAGAACGCCGACCCCGACGAGGCCGAGCGGCTGCTCGGGCTCGCCCAGGAGCAGGTCGGCCGGCGCTGGAAGGAGTACGAACAGATGGCCGCGCAGCCGGCCGAGGCATTCGCGAGCGCCCGTACGAGCGCCCGACCGCACCGGCAGTGAGTGCCGGGACCGATGAGCACGAGACGATGAGGAGACGGTGATGGCGATCGACCTGAGCACCCGCTACCTGGGGCTCGACCTGCGGTGCCCGCTGGTGGCCTCCGCGGGGCCGCTGCAGCAGAGCGTCGAGGGGATCACGGCGCTGGCCGACGCCGGCGTCGGGGCCGTGGTCATGTACTCCCTGTTCGAGGAGGAGGTGCGCCGCGAGGCGGCGCGCATGCAGGACCTCGAGGACCTGCACGCCGAGTCGTACGGCGAGGCGCTGAGCTACTTCCCCGACCTGCCGTCGGTCGAGGCGGGCGTCACCAAGCACTACCTCAACCTCATCGAACGAGGGGCCGCCGCGATCGACGTCCCGCTCATCGGCAGCATCAACGGAGCCACCCGGGGCGGCTGGGTCGACGCGGCGCGCCGCATGCAGGACGCCGGTGCGGCGGCGATCGAGCTGAACATCTACATGGTCCCCGGTGACATGAGCGTCACGGGCCTCGAGATCGATGACCGCCACCTGGAGATCGCCCTGTCGGTCAAGCAGTCCGTCTCCGTCCCGGTGGCGGTGAAGCTGTCGCCCTACTTCAGTTCCGTCGGGTATGTCGCCGCCGCCCTCGACCGGGCCGGCGTCGACGGTCTCGTGCTGTTCAACCGGTTCCTCCAGCCCGACATCGACATCGAGCGGGTGAGGGTTCTGCCCGGCGTCACCCTGTCGCACCCCGACGACGCCCGGCTGCCCCGCACCTGGATCGCCGCCCTGCGCGGACGGCTGCGGGCGTCACTGGCCGCGACGAGCGGCGTCGAGACGGCCGACGACGTCATCAAGTACGTCCTGGCCGGCGCCGATGTGGTGATGACCACCTCGGCGCTCGTGCGCCACGGAGCTGGGCACGCCCAGGTGCTCATCGACGGGCTCGCCGACTGGCTCGAGCGCAAGGGCCTCACCCTCGACACGGCACGCGGCCTGCTCGCCGTGCCCACCGACGTGCCGGCCGACGAGTTCGAGCGCGCCGGCTACGTCGCCGCGCTCGAACTCGCCAAGCAGGTCTACGGACGCTGACGCCCCCTGACCCCACTCCCGCGAAGTCCACGGGGAGCAGAGGTCACCGGTTCACCGGGTCGGCTGGAACCTCGTGAGCCGTACCGAGTTCATCACGACGAACACGGAGCTGAAGGCCATCGCCGCGCCCGCGATCATGGGGTTGAGCAGGCCGAACGCGGCGATCGGGATCGCGACGACGTTGTAGGCGAAGGCCCAGAACAGGTTGGCCTTGATCGTGCCGAGGGTGCGGCGCGACAGCCGGACCGCGTCGGCGACAAGGCCGAGGTCATCGTGCAGCACGGTGATGTCGGACGCCGCGCGGGCCGCGTCGGTGCCCTCCCCCATCGCGATGCCGAGGTCGGCGGCCGCGAGCGCCGCGGCGTCGTTGACTCCGTCGCCGACCATCGCCACCTGGCGTCCGGTCTGCTGGACGCCGGTGACCTCGGCGAGCTTCTGCTCGGGCAGCACGCCCGCGCGGACCTCATCGATGAGCGGACGGCCGTCGGCGTCCGACCCGATCTCGTCGGCGAGGTGCAGGGCGGCCGCCTCGTTGTCGCCGGTGACCATGACCAGGCGGAGCCCGAGATCGCGCAGCCGCTGCAGGGCTGCCGGCACTCCGGGCTTGAGCGTGTCGGTGACGAACGCGAGGCCGCGAGCCACGCCGTCCCAGGCGACGAGCACGGGGGACGCCCCGGCGGCCGACCCTTCCCGCAGCGCATCCTGCAGGGACGCCGGCACCTCGACCTGCTGCTCCTCGAGCATCCGCGGCGACCCGGCGAACACGGGCATGCCGTCCGCCAACTCCCCCCGGACGCCGCGACCCGGCAACTCGGTGAGGCCGGTGACGGCGGTGTCCGCGACGACGTCGAGGCCCTTGACGATGGCCCGGGCGACCGGGTGGTGTGACGCACCCTCGAGGGCCGCGAGCCTCGCCCGCACCTGGTCGACGTCCTCGCCGTCGGCGGCGGCGAACGACGCCAACGACATGCGCCCGGTGGTGAGGGTGCCGGTCTTGTCGAGCAGCACGGTGGAGATGTCCTTGGCGCGTTCGAGCGCCTCGGGGCCCGCGATGAAGATGCCGAGCTGGGCGCCGCGGCCGGTACCTGCGAGCAGGGCCGTGGGGGTGGCGAGGCCGAGCGCGCAGGGGCAGGCGATGATCAGCACCGCGATCGCCGCGCTCAGTGCGAAGCCGAAGCCGTATCCGGCGATCAGCCAGGCGATGAGGGTGAGGATCGACAATCCGATGACGACCGGAACGAAGATGCCCGACACCTTGTCGGCGAGGCGTTGGGCGTTCGCCTTGCCGGTCTGGGCGGCCTCGACGAGGTGGGCGATGGTGGCGAGTTGGGTGTCGGCGCCGACGGCGGTGGCGCGCACCCGGAGCAGGCCGGTGGTGTTGACCGAGCCGCCGACGACGGCGTCGCCCGCCTGGACGTCAACCGGCACGGACTCGCCGGTGACCAGCGACGCGTCGACCGCGGAGCGTCCGTCGACGACCTCGCCGTCGGTGGCGACCTTCTGGCCCGGTCGCACGAGGAACACATCGCCGACGCGCAGTTGCTGGATCGGCCAGGTCTCCACGCCGCCCGGGGTGACCACCGTCACCTCATCGGCGCCCATCGCGAGCAGTGCCTCGAGCGCCGACCCGGCCCGACGGCGCGACCTCGCCTCGATGTAGCGGCCGAGCAGGATGAACGTGATGATGCCGACCGCGGCCTCGAAATAGACGTTGCCGGTGGGATCGGTGCGCATGAGGTGCAGCGAGAAGTCGTGCCGCAGGCCGAGCCGCCCGGCGCTGCCGAACAGCATCGAGTAGAGGCTCCAGAGGTAGGCGGTGGCGGTGCCGACCGAGATGAGGGTGTCCATGGTGGTGGCGCCGTGTCGGGCGTTGACCCAGGCGGAGCGGTGGAAGCCGATGCCCGACCACCAGACCACGGGGGTGGCGAGCGCCAGCGAAACCCACTGCCAGCCGTTGAACTGCAGCGGCGGCACCATGCTCAGCAGCACGACGGGCACGGCGAGCACCGCGGCGACGACGAGCCGCCGGCGCAGGGTGGCCGAGTGGTCGACCTGCTCGGCCTCGGGTTCGGGCTCGCTGGCCCCGTAGCCGGTGTTCTTCACGACGTCGATGAGCTGGTCGATCGACACGCCGGCCGGAACCATGACGTGGGCCTTCTCGGTGGCGTAGTTGACGCTTGCGCGCACGCCGTCGAGCTTGTTGAGCTTCTTCTCGATCCGTGCGGCGCAGGAGGCGCACGTCATGCCCTGGATGTCGAGGTCGAGGGCGCGGCGCGCCGCCGCCGACACGGTGGTGGGGACGCCGGGCAGCGTCGGGGTGGTGTTGCTCGATGTGGTGGTCATGGTCTCTCGTGCGAGGTGTGGGCGAACGGTGGACGGTCCGCCCACGGGGACACCGGTCGAGCGACCGGCGTCCCCGCAGGTGGGAAGCGGTGGTCAGGCGGACTGCACGGTGTATTCACCGGCCTCGGAGACGGCCGCCTTGATCGCCTCGAAGTCGATCGGCTGAGGGCTGGTGACGACCATCGACGACTTCTCGAGGCTGACCTGCACCGAGTCGACCCCCGGGATCGCCGAGACCTCCTCGGTGACGGCGTGCACGCAGTGGTTGCAGGTCATGCCCTGGACGCTGTAGGTGTTCTCCATCGTTTCTCCTTGTTGTTGGGGTATTGCCGAAGTCGGGGCGATCGGGCCGGACGCCGCAGGCGCTCGCCCGGTGGGTTCATGAGCGCAGCAGTCGGGCGATCGCGGCGTTGGCCTCGGCGAGTTTCGCGTCGGCCTCGTCGCCCCCGTTCTGCACGGCGTGGGCCACGCAGTGGTTGAGGTGCTCCTCGAGCAGCAGCAGCGACACCGACTTGAGGGCGCTGGTGACGGCGGAGATCTGGGTGAGCACGTCGATGCAGTATTCGTCGTTCTCGATCATCCGCTGCAGGCCGCGGGTCTGGCCCTCGATGCGACGCAGCCGGCGGAGGTGCGCCTGCTTGTTGTCGAGGTAGCCCGGGGGCTGGCTCGCCGGGACGCAGCAGGGTGCCGGGCCCGGGTCGGGCCCTGGCTGCGGCGCGTCCGGCTCCAACGCCTCGAGGTCGTCGAGCGGGGTGGTCACGTCGTGGTCCGTCATGTCTCTCACCTCGTCGCCCACGATACCCCCTCAGGGTATGGCATTTCGACGGGGGTCGGCTTACCGCGCCGCGGTGGCAGGGACCCCCGGATATCCACAGCCGGTGTGGACGACGACCCTCGCCCTAGTCCTCCGCCCGGGTTCATGTCAAGCCTCGCCTGTCGGCCACACCCCGCGGAATGCGCATACGCGCACAATTGCGGACGAATTTCCGGGACACTATCTTCCCTAGTCGCGAGACGATCATCCAAAGGTTAACGACTCATCCACAGACTTTCCCCCACCTGTGCACAGGCACCCGCGCGGGAGGTCCACAAGTGCCCCGGAGTTCTCCACAAGGCCTGTGGATAACTATTCCTTCGTGCGGTTGCACAACCACTCCACGGCCACTAGCTTCGGGTGTGGTTCAACGGGTCGGCGTCCATGATCGTCGGGGCGGAACCCTGGTGCGGGGCCCCGCGGGGAAGTGTCGGGGCTTGGCTCTAGGGTTCGGTCGAGGGATGGATGAGGCGATGGCCAGGAGGTCTCGATGAGCGCTGAACCGGTTCCCGAACGGCAGGACCTGGGGCGCGTCCCACCGCAGGATCTCGCGGCCGAGCAGAGTGTTCTCGGGGCGATGATGATGAGCAAGGAAGCCATCGCCGACGTCGTCGACACCATCAAGGGCCGCGACTTCTACCGTCCCTCACATGAACTGATCTTCGACGCGATCATCGAGCTCTACGGACGCGGCGAACCCGCCGACCCCATCACGGTGGCCGACCAGCTCAGCAAGACCGGCGAACTCACCCGCGCCGGTGGCCACATCTACCTGCACGAACTGCTGTCCAGCGTCGCGATCGCGGCGAACGCCGGCTACTACGCCGAGATCGTGCACGAGAAGGCCGTGCTGCGGAGGCTTGTCGACGCGTCGATCAAGATCGCGCAGCTCGGCTACCAGGGCACCGGTGACGTCACCGACATCGTCGACGCCGCCGAGCAGGCCGTCTACGAGGTGTCCGAGGGCCGCACCAGCGACGACTACAAGCCGCTGTCGGCGCTGATCGAGCCCACCATCGACGAGATGGAGGCGATCGCCTCCCGCTCGGGCATGTCCGGGGTCCCCACCGGGTTCGCCGAGCTCGACGAACTCACCAACGGCTTCCATCCCGGTCAGATGGTCATCGTCGCCGCGCGTCCGGCCGTGGGAAAGTCGACCGTGGCCCTCGACTTCGCCCGTGCCGCCGCGATCAGGAATCGGCTCACCACGGCCTACTTCTCGCTCGAGATGAGCCAGACCGAGATCGTCATGCGGCTGCTGTCGGCCGAATCGCAGGTGGCGCTCAACCACATCCGCAACGGCAAGATGACCGACGAGGACTGGCAGCGCGTCGTCGCGAAGACCACGCAGGTGTCCGAGGCGCCGCTGTTCATCGACGACTCCCCCAACCTCACGATGATGGAGATCCGCGCCAAGGCCCGCCGGCTGCGCCAGCGCCACGACCTGCGACTGGTGATCATCGACTACATGCAGCTGATGACCTCGGGCAAGAAGGTCGAGAGCCGCCAACTCGAGGTGTCGGAGTTCAGCCGTCAGATCAAGCTGCTCGCCAAGGAGCTGCAGATCCCCGTCATCGCGCTGAGCCAGCTCAACCGTGGCCCCGAGCAGCGCACCGACAAGAAGCCGATGCTGTCCGACCTGCGTGAATCCGGCTCCCTCGAGCAGGACGCCGACATGGTCGTGCTGCTGCACCGCGACGACATGTACGATCGCGACTCGCCGCGCGCCGGCGAGGCCGACTTCATCGTCGCCAAACACCGCAACGGTCCGACGGCCACCATCACCACGGCGTTCCAGGGTCACTACAGCCGGTTCGTCGACATGCAGCGGTAGCTGGGCCCGCCACCCGGGCCTGGCAAGCACCCCTGGGCCAGTCCCTCCGCCACCCCCCGCGTCAGGACATGCCGTCGGCCCGTGCTGCCGCCAGCTCTTCGAGCGGCGGCCTGTCCCGGGGGGCGGGCCCGACCGACGCTCCCTCGTGCAGGGAACACGTGATCCGCACCTGGGCCGGCGGCCCGTCGCGCCCCTCGAGTCGATCGATCAACGCGTCGGCCGCGAGCCCACCCAGCGGCGCACCCGGCGCGTCATAGGTGGTTAGCGCAGGGTCGATGAGTGTCGTGATCGCGCTCGAGGTCGCGATGCCCACGATGGAGATGTCGGCCGGGATGCGCACGTCGAGGTGCCGGAAGCCCCCCGCGAGGGACAGGCTCGCCTCGTCGTACATGGAGACCACCGCCGTGGTGTCGGGGGCCTCGCGCATCAGCCTCTCGGCGAGCGAACGGACCGC
>DAIESZ010000209.1 GCA_027346035.1 Propionibacteriaceae bacterium | reverse complement strand
TCGCCGAGCCGGAACCCGGCGGGCAGCCCGCCCTGGTCTGAGTGGTTGAGCTCCACGTGCAGCACCCCACCCTGGTCATTGATGGGCACGGGCACGTCGAGGTGTCCGAAGCGGATGCGCAGATCGTCGAGCAGCCGCAGGGCCGAGCGTGCGTAGAAGCCGAGCTCGGGGTGGTGGCGTTTGCCCTCGAGTTCGGTGATCACCACGATCGGAAGCACCACATCGTGTTCGGCGAAACGGAACAGGGCACGCGGATCGCTCAACAGCACCGAGGTGTCGAGCACATAGGTCTTCACCGCGGTGGCGGGCCGCTTGCCGGCACGCGAGACCATGGGGACGCCGCCAGGGGACTGTTCGCCGGTGTCGAGCACGGGGACTCCTTCGGACGCGGGGCCGTGCGCGATCGTCGCCCGACCCCAGGGGTGGGTCAGGGTGGCGGGGAAGGCAGGAGCGGTATTCGGTGACGTGCCTCGCCCGTTCGGCCGTGACACGATCCGCCGACCGTCATCGGACACCGTCCATACGATCACGCTAATCAGGCTCGGTCCCCGACCCCGACATTGACCGGTGACGATCCGGTGAACTGCTCCGAAATCCAGGCCGACAAGGTGTCACGCTCCCCCACAGCACACCGCTCGGCGTGTCCTGCCGGCGTGCCGCTCCGCCGCCCTCCCGATCCCCGGCCCCGCGGTGCCGTCCCCGCCGTTGACGATCCCCACCTCGGGGGTCCCGCGGGTCCGGAGAACTTCCGCGGGACCCCCGACGCGCGGCGCGTCGGTGATGTGGACGGGCGCGGAACACTGGACCCGTGAACCTGCGCCGCATCTACGACGACCACCTGTTTCCCCGCCTGGTCGACCTCACCCTCACCGACCCGCTCGTCGGGTCGTGGCGACGCACCGTGTGCGCCGGGCTGAGCGGCGATGTGGTCGAGTTCGGGTTCGGGTCGGGACGCAACCTGCCCCACTACCCCGCGGATGTGCGCACGGTCGCCGCGGTCGAACCCTCCGACGTCGCCTGGTCGCGGGCGGGCGACCGGGTCGACGACTTCGCCCGACGCGGAGGCCGGGTCGAGCGGGTGAGCCTGGACGCCGCCCGGATCGACCTGCCCGACGACAGCGCCGACGCGGTCGTCACCACGTGGACGCTGTGCTCGATCCCCGACCTCGGCTCCGCGCTCGAGGAGGCGCGCAGGGTGCTGCGTCCCGGCGGCGAACTGCGCTTCGTCGAGCATTCGCTGGCCCCGGACCCGGCGGTGGCCCGATGGCAGCGACGCCTGCAGCCGATGTGGGGTCAGGTGGCCGGCGGCTGCCACCTCGACCGGGACATTCCGTCACTGCTCGTCGACGCCGGCTTCGAGGTGGCCGCGGGTCAGCAGCGCTACATCAGCGGCGTGCCCGGGGCGAAGGTCGTCGGGTGGTTCGTCACCGGCACGGCCCTGCCGCAGTAGCCCGCTTCACGCAAGCTTCATCGCGACCCTCCTCGACCCCTCATCCGTGCTCCGTAGCGTCGGTGACACCGCCGGATCGGGCAGCCGATCCCCAGTCCAGGAGGAAATCATGAACCGCCGTCGCCGCCCCGCCGTCCGCCGCCTCACCGCATCGATCGCCGTCGGAGCAACCCTCGCGGGTGTCGTCGGCACCGGTGTGGCACTGGCCGCCCCGTCCCCCACTCCGAGCCCGTCGCCGTCGGCCTCCGCCACGGTGAGCAGCAGCCTGGCCGCGGAGATCGCCTTCATGCGGGAGGAGGAGCGGATGGCCCGCGACCTCTACGCCGCCCTCGCCGAGGTGCACGACGGCGCGACGCCGATGAGCCGGATCACCACGAGCGAGCAACGTCACTTCGACGCGGTCGGCCGGCTCATCACCACCTTCGGTCTCACCGATCCCAGCACGGGCCGGGCGCCGGGCACCTACGCCTATGACGAACTCACCACGCTGTACGCGAGCCTCTACGAGCAGGGCAAGGCCTCCCTCGACGGCGCCTACGCCGCCGGCGTCGCGGTCGAGACCACCGACATCGCCGATCTCCAGGACGCCATCGCCGCGAGTGACAACGCCACCGTCGACCAGGTGTTCAGCAACCTGCTGCGGGCATCCGAACAGCACCTTCGCGCCTTCCGGGCCGCCGACAACGGCACCACCGCCGGACGCGGCTCCGCGTCGGGCGGTGCCAACGCGGTCGCGTGGGGCCGGGGCGCCGGTCAGCGCGGACACCGTGGCGGCAACGCCGGCACCTGCGCCACCAGCTGAGGTCAGCGACCGGACGGCCCCGGGCTCGGCAGCACGGCGGTGAACGTCGCGCCGAGCCCGGGACCGTCGGAGGCGGCCGTGAGCGTGCCACCGTGGGCCTCGACGATCCGCCGCGAGATCGTCAGCCCGATCCCCGATCCGGTGTCGGTCCCGACGCTGCGCCGTCCGGGAACCCGGTAGAAGCGCTCGAAGATCCGCTCGAGCTGCTCGGCGGCCAGGCCCTCCCCGGTGTCGGTCACGCCGATCCGGACGCTGCCGGGCGCCACCGAGAGCGACACCGCCACCCGTCCCCCCTCGGGTGTCGCCCGGAGGGCGTTGCCGACGAGGTTGGTGACCACCTGGGCGAGCCGGTCGGCGTCCCCGTCGATCATCACGGGTTGGTCCGGAACCGACACCGTGAGGCTCACCCCGGCATCCGAGGCCTGCGGGGTCAACCGTCCGGCGCTGGTCGTGACGACCTCCCCGACGTCGATCCGGGTGGCCTGGATGCTGAGCCGGTTCTCCTCGGCCCGTGACAGCATCGACAGGTCGTCGGACAGGCGCCGGAGCCGCCGGACCTCGTCACTGACCTCGCCCAGTTCGTCCTGGCCCGCGGGCATGACGCCGTCGATCATGCCCTCGATGTAGCCGTCGATGACGGTGAGCGGGGTGCGCATCTCGTGGGCGAGTTCTCCGAGCAGCCGCACCCTCCGGGCCTCGGTGTCGGCGAGCGACGCGCCGAGCGTGCGCACATCGCCTGCCAGTTCGGCCAGTTCGGTGAGCGATTCGCGCGGCACCTCGGCCGTGTAGTCGCCCTCGGCGATCCGCCGGGTGGCCTCCCGCAGCGACGACACCGACCGCGACACCAGCCACGCCGCGAACACCCCGAAGGCCACGGCCACCGTGAAGCCGACGACCGTGCCCACCACGAGGGCGTTGGTGACCGCGCTGCTCACCTCGGCACGCAACCCCGTGCCGAGGGCAGAGCCGCTGGGGGCCCCCCGCTGCATCGGACCCCCCTGGCCGCCCTGCATCTGGGTCTGGTCGAACAGCGTCGGGGCGAGCCAGCGGACCAGCAGGAAGGTGGTGACCCCGACGATCAGCGCGACGATCACGTGCGAGGCGACCAGCCGGGTCGACAGCCGGCGCATCAGTCGGCCGGCCCGGCGACGAACTTGTATCCGACCCCGCGCACGGTGGCGATGATCCGCGGCTCGTGGGCGTCGTCGCCGAGGGCGCTGCGCATCGTGCGCACGTGCACGTCGACGACCCGCTCGTCGCCGTAGAAGTCGTAGCCCCACACCTTCTCGAGCAGTTGAGCCCGCGAGTAGACCCGTCCCGGAGCGCTGGCGAGCGCCCACAGCAGGTCGAAGTCGAGGGCGGACAAATCAACCGGCCCCTCGCCCGTGGTCACCTCGCGGCGCCCACGGTCGATCGTCACGGCGTCGTATCGCAGCACGTCGGCCGGCGGCTCGACCGAGGCCGTGCGCCCCGGGTCTGCCTGCGGACGCCGGCGCAGCACGGTGAGCACCCGTGCCACCAGCTCGCGCGGGCTGAACGGCTTGGTCACGTAATCGTCCGCCCCGAGCCCCAACCCGACGAGCTTGTCGACCTCATCGGCGCGGGCGGTGACCAGGATCACGAGCACATCGCTCGACGCGCGGATCGTGCGGAGCACCTCGATGCCGCTCATGTCGGGCAGTCCGACGTCGAGCAGCACGACGTCGATGTCGGGATGGGCGGCCACCTGGTCGAGGGCCCGGCGTCCGGTACCGGCCTCGAGCACGTCGAAGCCCTCGGCAACCAGGTATGCCCGCTGGACCGTGCGGATCTGAGGTTCGTCGTCGACGATGAGCGCACGGCGCACGGGGACCTCCTGCAGGGGCGACGGTGACCGACCGGTTGGCACCAGAGTAGATCCGGCACGGTTCCGCCGGACGGCCCGGGTCGTCTCGCCGCCGACGCGCCATCCCTTGCCGGACGCCGGTACGCTGGGCCTGTGCCTGCTGCGCCAACCACCGTGGCCGCACCGCCGCGCCACACCCGGCCGGATCGCCGGTGACCTCGTCCGAGGCGGCCCCGGCCACCCCCACGAAGGGACTCGTGCTCGTCGTCGAGGACGACGCCGCGATCCGTGACCTGCTGCGCCGCAACCTGCGAGCGGCGGGATACGGCGTGCAGGGCTGCGGCGACGGCACCGAGGCCCTCGACGCCGTTGCCCGCTTCGCCCCGGTGGCCGTCATCCTCGACATCGGCCTGCCCGGCATGGACGGGATCGAGGTGTGCCGGCGGCTGCGGTCGTCGGGCGACTGGACACCCGTGCTGTTCGTCACCGCCCGGGATGACGAGGTCGATCGGATCGTCGGGCTGGAACTGGGCGCCGACGACTACGTGACCAAGCCGTTCAGCCCGCGCGAACTCGTCGCCCGGCTCGGCGGGGTGCTGCGCCGCACTCGGGGCGCGGCCGCACCGGCACCGGCGCAGGTGAGCGTCGGCCGGGTCGTCATCGACCCCGGGGAGCGTCGTGCCTACGCCGACGGGCGTCCGGTGAACCTCACCACCACCGAGTTCGACCTGCTGGCCCACCTCATGCGCAATCAGCGCCGGGTGTTCAGCCGCGAGCAGCTGCTGAGCGAGGTGTGGGGCTACTCGGGAGACGTCGAGACCCGCACGGTCGACGTGCACATCGCCCAGATCCGCGGCAAGCTCGGGCAGGCCAGCCCGATCCGCACGGTCCGGGGCGTCGGCTATTCGGCCGACCCGGCCGAGAGGACGGAGTGATGCGCTCGCTGGTCGGACGGATCGCCTGGTTGGCGGCCACGGTCGCGGTCATCACCGGCGTCCTCGCCGGTGGTCTCACGGTCGGGCTCGTGCGCTCGGCGGCCAACTCGGAGGCGCAACGCGCCTTGTCCCGGCTGGCGGACGCCGCCCAGTCCACCTCGGACATCGGAGCCGACGCGACCACCGCCCAGCGGCGCGCGCTGCTGGTGCTGCGGGCCCTGCAGGTGCGCACGGTGGTCGTCACCGCCGCGGGCGTGGCACCCACGAACGACCCGCTGGCGCCGGTCATCACAACCGCGGATGTCCAGAAGCTGCTCGCCGGCCGGTCCATCTCGACCCAGCGCCGCTACCAGGGCAGCACCGTCCTGGTCCAGGGTCGCCCGACCCGCGCCGGGGGCATCGTGCTGCTGCAGCGCCAGCGTGACGCCGTCGGCGCCGTCGATCAGGCCCTGCAACGCACGCTGCTGGCGCTGCTCGTCGGGGTCGCCGTCGCCGTCGCCCTCAGCCTGCTCGT
>DAIESZ010000198.1 GCA_027346035.1 Propionibacteriaceae bacterium | reverse complement strand
GGCGAGTGGCCCGGCGTCCGCGCCCTGCGAGTCCTTTACCACGTGCGCTGCGAGGACCACCGACGCCGGGGTGCGGCGGGCAAGCTGCTCCCGCTGGTGCTCGTCGAGGCCCATGAGGTCGATGACGACCTCGAGGCCACGCTCGGCGGCCACCGCGATCGCCGTGTCGATGGTGGCCGCCGATGCCAGGCCGAGCACGGTGGCCGAGCGGGCGCCCGAGTCGTAGGCCATGCAGAACTCCCACCTCGCATCGTCGGCGGTCTTGAGGTCGGCCAGCACGGGGGTGTCCCCGGCGGCGTCGGTGATCTCGCGGATGAATCCCGCGCCGTACCGCTTGACGAGCGAGGTGCCGACCTCGATCCAGTCGACCAGGGGCGCGACCGAGCGCGCGCACATGAGCGCGGCGTCGGAGGGCATCCGGTCGAGGGCTATCTGGATCTGCATTGGTGGTGTCCTTTCTCGGGGGGAGTGAGAGCTCAGCAGGCCCGGGCGCACGACTCGGGGAGCACCGGCCGGGACGTCATCGAGGCGATGAACGCCGCGAGCCGACCGCGGGTCGGGAGCCCGTCCTTGTCACCGGCGGATGTGGTGGCCAGTGCCCCGGCCGCCGCGGCCCGTTCGAGGGCGGCGTCGAGGGGCAACCCGTCGAGGTGTGCGCTGATGAGCCCGGCGGCGAATCCGTCGCCGGCGCCGACCGTGTCGACGACCTCAACGGGGAATACGGACCGGAACCATCTGCCCTCGGCGGTGAACGCCCAGGCCCCGCGGGAACCGTCCTTGATGATCACCCGCTCCGCACCCCTCCCCAGGTAGTTCGCGGCGATCCCGGATGCCGTCGCTGCCCCGGTGAGCACCAGGCCCTCGGTCAGTCCGGGCATGACCCAGTCGCAACGACTCGCCATGTCGTTGACCACCGAGATCATCTCGTCGGGCGAGGTCCACAGGTGCGGGCGCAGATTGGGGTCGAACGACACGCTCGCCCCGGCGGTCCGGGCCACCTCGACGGCGTGGAACGCGAAGTCGCGGCTCTCCCCCGACAGGGCGAGGGGGATGCCGGTGACGTGCAGATGTCGGGCCCCCGCCAGGTAGCGATCGGACGCCGGCGAGGCCACCAGCCGGCTGCCGGCGGAGTTGCTCCGGTAGTAGACGACCTCGGGATCGCCGCCCTGGGCCATGCTCTTCAGCTGGAAACCCGTGGGCGCCGACCCGTCGGTGGCGACGTGTGACACGCCGACCCCTTCGGAGGCGAGTTCCTCGATGAGGAACCGTCCGAGCGGGTCGGCGCCGACCCGGCCGATCCACCCGACGCGGTGGCCGAGCCGGGCCAGCCCCACCGCGACGTTCGCCTCGGCGCCGGCCTGGGCCAGTCGGTAGTCGCGCACCCGGTGCAGCGCTCCGGGCGCGGTGGCGACGAACATGGCCATGGCCTCGCCGAAGGTCACCACATCGGGGGCGTCCTCGACGTGATTCACGCCACCGACTCCTCGTCCTCGCCTGCCAGCACGCAGTCGGCGCCGACCACCGGGTTCTCCAGGTCGCCGATGCCGACCACCGAAGCGATCACGCGGCACCCTGGACGGATGGGCGCGCCGCCCCCGGGGGCTCCGGTCAGCACGACGTCACCGGGGTGAAGGGTCAGCACCCCCGTGACATACACGAGGCACTCGGTGATCGAGCGGGCCAGCATCGACGCGTTGGCCGGCGGCCGCGGCACGCCGTCGACGCTCAGCCGGATCTCGAGTGCGTCGACCTCGAGGCCCTGGTGGTCGAGTTCGGCGGGGGTGACCAGCCACGGCCCGAGCGGGGTCCACCCGTCGTGGCCCTTGGCGGCAAACCACAGTGGGTCGGACCGCTGCAGATCGCGGGACGTGACGTCGTTGGCGACCGTGAAGCCGAGCACGTGGGACAGCGCGTCGGCCATCGTGAGTCGGCGCGCGGTGTGGCCGATGACGACCGCCAGCTCGGCCTCCGCCTCGACCAGTCCGGCGCCCTCGGGCACCGCGATCGGACGCCCGGGGGCGCTGATCGTGGTGACCGGCTTGAGGAAGGCCTGGGGCGGCAGTTCCCGGTCTGCGGGGCCGGTGTTGTGCGCCATCCCGACGACCGTGCGTGGCGACACCGGAGCCAGCAACCGTGCGGACGAGGCGGGGACGAAACCGCGCTTCTCCCGTTGTCCGTCGGACCACGGCGTCTCCCGGCCGGGGGCCAGGAGCGTGTAGCCCCCGGCCCCGACCTCGGCGTAGGCGACGCCGCCCCCGTGCGCGATCCGTGCGAGCGGCATGTCAGACCGCCTGGCGGACGCCGGACTCGGCGACCTCGCCGGAGTCGGTCCGGCGCCCGGTCTGCGGGGGCTTCACGGTCAGCATGAGGACCGCGGCGAGCACCAGGCACGCGGCCATCAGCAGGAACGACGCGTTGGTCGAGCCGGTGGCGCCGTTCAGCCAGCCCACGAGGTAGCTGCCGGCGAAACCGCCGACGGCGCCCAGCGAGTTGATGAGCGCGACGGCCGGGGCGGCGAGTTCACGCGGGAGCAACTCGGCGATGTAGGCGAAGTAGGGACCGTACGGCGCGTACTGGCAGGCGCCGGCGAGGGCGAGCAGCACGAACGCGGCCCAGAAGTTGCCGTGCAGGGCGTAGGAGCCGTAGAAGAGCAGGCCCGAGACCAGCAGCCAGGGCCACACGTAGCGCCCGCGATTGCCGGAGTGGTCGGACGCCCGGCCGTTGATGATCATGACCACCACGGCGAGGGCGTAGGGGATCGCCGTGATGAGGCCGGTCGAGCCGATGCCGACACCGGATCCCGCCTTGATGATCGAGGGCAGCCAGAAGACGAACCCGTAGACGCCGAGGCTCCAGAGGAAGTACTGGATCGACAGCACGACGACGTTGCGCGAGCGCAGCGCCTGGAGGTAGCCGACGGATTCCACGGCGATCCGGCCCTGCTCCTGGTCGAGGGTCGCGAGCAGGCTGCTGCGCTCGCCCTCCGCCAGCCACGCGGCGTCCTGTGGCTTGTCCTGGACGAGCTTCGCGAACACGAACGCCCAGATGATCGCCGGGATGCCCTCGAGGATGAACATGCCGCGCCACGAGGTGGCCTGGACGAGGTAGCCGGAGATCGCGCTGAGCCACAGCACGGTGACCGGGTTGCCGAGGATGAGCAGCGTGTTGGCGCGGCCCCGCTCGCGCTGGGTGAACCAGTGCGACAGGAAGATCACCATCGCGGGCAGCACCGCCGCCTCGACGACGCCGATGAAGAACCGGACGACGATCAGCCAGAACGCGCTGTTCAGCAGGCCCTGGAGGGACGCGAGGACGCCCCAGGCGATCAGCGACCAGAAGATCAGCCGCCGCACGCTGCGCTTCTCGGCGTACACCGCGCCCGGGATCTGGAAGAGGAAGTAGCCGAGGAAGAAGGACGCCCCGACCAGCGCGGAGATCGCCGCGGAGATGTGCAGGTCCTGCTTCATGCCTCCGGCGATGCCGATCGAGAAGTTCGACCGGTCGAGGTAGGCGAGGGAGTAGGTGATGAAGGTGATGGGCAGCAGGCGTGACCAGCGCTGCGTCCCGATGACACCGGCCGCGTCGCCGGGGCCTGCGTGAGAAGTGTCGCCCATGGCGGGTTCCTTTCCGACTACGTCGTCGTAATTCCATAATATGGAAGTAAGTTCCTTGATGCGGAAGAGTATTCCCGAGATCCGGTGGGCAGTCAAGAAGTTCTTCCAAAATGCAAACGAAGCTTCCGCATGATGGAAGTGATCTGCTACCTTGGCCCCATGAGCGACGAGCCGGCAGCCGGCGGTGCCGAGGCGCCGGTGACCGTGGGGCAGCGCCCGGACATGGTGGGCAAGGCGCTCCACGTCCTGAGGATCATCGGCACCGCGGCCGACGGCATGACGCTGTCGGAACTCGCCCGCGAGACGGGGTACCCCTTGTCGACCACGCATCGGCTGGTCGCCACGCTGATGCGTGAGGGATTCGTCGATCTCGACGAGGCGACCCGCCACTATCAGGTGGGCCTGATGGTCTTCGCGCTCGCCCGGAAGGTGGCGGCCGGACGCGGCTTCGAGGACATCGCGCTCCCGGTGCTGCGTCGGCTTGCCGCCGAGACCCGCGAGTCGACGCTGATGTCAGTGCTGGACGACGACCGTCAGCTGTACGTGGCCCACGTCCAGGGCCCGCTGCAGATCAACGTCATCGGCGAGCCCGGAACGTTGGGCCCGCTGCACTGCACGTCGATGGGGAAGGTGCTCATCGCCTTCGCGCCTCGCCCGGTGCGCGAGCGACTCGTCGACTCGGTCGAGCTGACCCGGTTGGCGCCCAACACCGTCACCGATCGCGAGGCGTTCGCCCAGGACATTTCCGAGGTCCGCGCGCGGGGGTTCGCCCTGTCCGACCAGGAGCACGAGGAGGGTGTGCGCGCCATCGGCGTTCCGGTCATGGGTGTCGACGGTGCGGCGATGGCCGCCATCTCGGTCGCGGCCCCCTCGTTCCGGCGCAGCGTCGCCGACCTCATCGACATGCTCCCGACCATGACGCAGGCCGCCCGGGAACTCGCGGCCAGGCTGCCGGCCCGCTGACGTGCCGTCCTGGCGCCGAACCGGGAGCTCCACCGGCTCGACACTGCGGGGTGCCGGAGGTCACCGGGTGGCCCGGGACGCCGCCCGCGTCCGGTTCGAGGTGCCGCACGGAGCCGACGGACGGTCAGGACCTCAGCGGCCTGCCCTGCTTGTCGCGCGGTGACCCGGCGAGGATCACGATGCCGTCGATCAGCGGCCACAGGGCACCGATGCCGAACGTGACGATGGTCACGATCAGTTGGGCGACACCGATGCCGATGTCACCGAGGTAGAAGCGGCCGACCCCGAAGCTGCCGAGGAACACCTGCAGCAGGCCGGCGACCAGCTTGCTCTTGTCGGAGTAGGGGAGCCCGCTGACCGGGTCGATCCCGTAGGGCGCCTGGGCCGAGGGGGCGTAGGGGTTGGCCATCGGGACGGCCAGGCCGTAGGGGGCCTGGTAGCCCGACCCAGGGGCCTGGTAGTTGGACCCGGGCGACTGGTAGTTGGACGCCGGGGGTTGATCGGAGAGCCCGGGCGTCTGGTACTGGCCCGCCGGCACGCCGAAATCGGGCGCGGTCTGGTACGCGGCGGATGGTCCCCACGACCATGTCTGCGGGTCCGGTTGGACGCCGGCCGGTGGCTGCTGGGCCGGCGGCTCCCACGGCGGTGGCTGCTGGCCCGGCTGGAACTCGGGCTGCTGGGGCTGGCCGGTGGGGTTCTGGGACATGTCCGATCCTTCGTCGCAGGTGACCTCACTCTAGAACGCCCGGTGGCCTGCGTCTCGGCGGATCGCTGCCTGCCCGCAGCCCTCGGGCATCAACGCCTTCGGCGAGGTCCTCGACCCCGAATCGGGCGCCGTCCGCGTGGGGGTCGTGGTCGACCCGGGTGTGAACAGCGTCCTCGCGGAATTGCCGCAGCGGGTCCCGCGCCCGAGGGCAGGCTGGTCCTTGGGACGCGGGTCACCCGCGGGGAGTCGCGTGTTCGGACACCGGCAGCACGACCTCGTTGTGCCGCAGGAACCACGGCGTCCACGGTGGGTCGAAGCGGGCGAACCGGGGCGGTCCGACGATGTCGAGCCCGGCCCGCCGCACGGCTTCGCGGAGTGAGGCCAGCTGCTCCTGGTAGATCCCCTCGGACCAGCGTCCGGTGAAGGCCCTGGCGGCGGCCACGTGGGCCGGAACCTCCCGGATCCTGATCCGCGGGTCGGACGGTGCCGGCAGGGTGTCGAGGGTGAACTGCGCCGGCATCACGAACGCGACCACCTGCCGCCCCGGCCTGGCGCCGGGTTGCTGCACCACGGGGGAGGTCATCGCGATCCGGGCCGACGCCGGCTCCTGCACCACCGGCGCGGTCATCGCCACCTTGCCGCCGGTGCTGTTGCGTCCCGAGATGAAGCCGGCCAGCGTCCCGAACGCCCGGTTGCCGGCGTCGGTGAACGAGGCGTCGACCTCGACCTCGGCGACCAGGTGGGCGGGGTAGCGGCGCAGCTCGAATCCCGGGAATCGGGTGAGTACCTCGACGCGCTGCCGTTCGGTCATGGCACCAGCGTCGCACCGGGGTGGCCACCCCGAGAATTACGCTGGGTCGGGGGTGTTGCGCCGTGATGTCCAGCATCGTGGGCAGGGATCTGCGGGATCGGCTCGAACATGACATGGCCGGCCTGGTGCCGCCACCGGCCCGGCCGGTCGCCGACGCCGAACTGGCCGGTCTGCCCGAGGCCGCGCAGCGCTACCTGCGCTTCGCGGGGGTGGTCGAGCGCCCCGCGGTCATGTCGTTCCGGGCGCACCTGCGCGGCCGGTTCCGGATGCGGCCGGGGCAGCGGTTCAGCCCCGCGGAGATCTGGCAGTACAACTCCGTCGATCCGATCGCCCGCGTCTTCTGGATGCGCATCGACCTCGCCGGCGTGCTGCCGATGGTGGGCCGTGACAGCTACCTGCAGGGCCGGGGACGCATGCTCGGCAGGCTGCTCGACACGGTCACCGTCGCTGACGGCCGGGGTGACGAGTTCGACATCGGCGAACTCACGACCTGGCTCAACGACGCCGTCATGTTGGCCCCGTCGATGCTGCTGCGGGCTCCGGTCGCCTTCCGCGAGGTCGACGCCGACAGCTTCGACGTCACGCTCACCGACGCCGGCCGGACGGTCGGTGCCCGCGTCCGGATCGACGAGCGAGGCGCTCCGGTCACCTTCACGAGCGACGACCGCTACGCCGACCTGCCCGGCGGTCTGGTGCGCGTTCCCTGGTCGACACCGGTGTCCGGCTGGCGGCGGGTCGACGGCCGTGCCCTCCCGACCACCGGGTCGGCCGTGTGGCACCTGCCCGCGGGTGACTTCACCTACGCCGAGTTGGACCTCGCCCCCGACAGCGTCGAAGCCAACCCGCCCGCGGTCCCGGCGGCGTCCAGCCCCCACCGGGCGGGCCCCGGCCGGTTCGACTCCGTGCAGGGTGTGGCGGCGATCGTGCTCACGCTGGCCGGATCCCCGCTGCTACGGGGGCACTACAACCGGTGGGGGGCCACCGCGGCGGAGTGCCGGGCCGAGATGCCGGGCGACGATCTGGTGCCCGAGCCGCGGCTGCAGTCGACCCGGGCTCTCACCATCGCCGCGCCCCCGCGGGACGTGTGGCCGTGGCTGGTGCAGATCGGCCAGGGACGCGGCGGGCTGTACAGCTACGACGGTCTCGAGAACCTGCTGCGGCTCGACATCCACAGCGCCGACGAGATCCTGGCCGACCATCAGCGGCTGCAGCCCGGTGACCTGGTGCGCCTCGGCAGGCCCGGATCGCCCTGCTTCCGGGTCGCCTCGGTCGATCCCGGCGCCTCCCTGGTGCTGGTCAGCGCCGACCCGGCCACCGAGGACGCCGTACCCACTCCCGTCGTGGACGCGACGGGTGCCACCTGGCAGTGGCAGCTGCGCGGCGTCCGCGGTGGCACCGCGACTCGACTGGTGAGCCGGCAGCGCAACGCCCACCCGTCGGGCCAGCGATGGCTGTGGCGCCTGGTCGAACCGATCGGCTTCGTGATGGAACGGCGGATGCTGCTGGGCATCAAGGAACGCGCCGAACGGGACGCCCCGCCGGCCTGACAATCGGGCGGGGGTCATGGGGAAGGTGGCGCGACATTCTGCTGAAGGTAGCGTAAGAGGGCTGGCGAAGGTAGCGTGAATTGTCTGCTAAAAGTAGCGTCAATGGGCTGCTAAAGGTAACGTAGGGGCATGCGCTACCTCGCCAGAACGATCGACCAGGCGTTGGATGAGTTGATTGCGATGGCGCCGGCGATCGCCATCGACGGACCCAAGGGCGTTGGCAAGTCGGCGACTGCCATGCAACGAGCCGCCCGCGCGTGGCTGCTCGACGATCCCGATCAGCGCGCTCAGCTCGAGGCCGATCCCCGGTTCAGCACGGCACCGACGGGCACCCTGCTGATCGACGGGTGGCAGCGGCTCCCCGAGGTGTGGGACACGGTGCGCCGCCAGGTCGACGCCGGCGCACCGCCCGGGCGCTTCCTCCTGACCGGTAGCGCGACTCCGCGAGCGGGCGTCGACACGCACAGTGGCGCGGGCCGCATGGTGTCGTTGCGGATGCGGCCGATGGCCCTGCATGAACGCGACGCTGCTCAGCCGACGGTGAGCCTGGGTGGGCTGATCCGGGGCACGCATGGGCCCATCATCGGGCAGACCGCGTGGACAAGCGGCGACTACTTCCAGGCGATCGCCTCGAGCGGGTTCCCCGGCCTGATGGGTGCCCCCGAGCGTCTGCGTCGCGCGCAGCTGGACTCGTATCTCGGCCGGGTCATCGACCGGGACCTACCGGAGCAGGGCTTCGCCGTGAGGCGTCCCGAGACGCTGCGCCGCTGGCTCACGGCCTACGCGGCTGCGTCGTCGACCACGACCTCGTACTCGAAGATCCTCGACGCCACGACCGCCGGTGACGGGTCCCAGCCTGCGAAGACCACCACGATCACCTACCGAGACCTGCTCACCCAGATCTGGATCCTCGACCCCGTGCCGGGTTGGACTCACAGCCGCAACGCGCTCGGCAGGCTGCAACAGGCCCCGAAGCACCAACTCGCCGATCCGGCCCTCGCCGCACGACTGCTCAACCTGTCCGGTGAGTTGTTGGCCGGCCCCCGGGGTGCGGCCATGGCCGGTCCGCTGTTCGAGTCCCTGGCCACCCTGACCGTGCGCGTGGCCGCGCAGGCCGCGCAGGCGCGAGTGGGGCACCTGCGCACAGGCAACGGCGACCGGGAGATCGACCTGGTGGTGGAGGGCCCGGAGGGCCAGGTCGTCGGAATCGAGGTGAAGCTCGCCGCGGCGGTGACCGACGCCGACGTGCGGCACCTGCGCTGGCTGCGGGCACAACTTCCGGGTGACGTCGTCGACCTGATCATTCTCACGACCGGTCAGACCGCGTACCGCCGATCGGACGGCGTCGCGGTGGTCCCCATGGCGCTGCTGGGCGCCTAGCCCGGGCGAGGTCAGGGTTCAGTGGTAGGCCGCCGTAGGTCTTGAGCTCACAGGATCTGAGTCAACCGGCATACTGCTCCGCGCGTGACATGCGAGAAGGCTCATCGTGATGCGGGGCTTGCTCGAGGTGCGCATGGGCGCAGTCCACGCACCTCCTGGCTGCCCATTGTCTACTGTGAAAGCGACCCCGCGGTCTCCAGGAGCTGTGCTCTTCTCCCAGATCCTGGCGGGCGGCGTGGGGCTCAATATCCAGGCCGCTTCCGTGGTCGTGATCTGCGAACCCCAACTCAAGCCGACGATGGAGGACCAGGCCGTCGCCCGCGCCCACCGGATGGGCCAGGTGCACACGGTCCAGGTGCATCGACTCCTGTCAGAGGCAGGAGTCGACCAACGGATCGTCCAGATGCTCGTCGAGAAGCGACGCATCTTCGACGAGTACGCCCGGCGTAGCGAGATGGCAGCGAGCGCACCCGAGGCCTACGACCTGTCGGAGGCGGAACTTGCGCGCGAGATCGTGGCGCAGGAGAGGCAGCGCCTTGCCCTGGGAACCTCTGAGGGAGAGCAATCGGGGTAACCCTCCGGCATGGTGGCATCGAAGGTTCGATGATCCCGCCGGCCTGACCCGCGGCGCGTCCACCGCGCGTAATCTGCCTGGCATGGGCCCACGGCGCGACCACACCGACCGAACCACCAACGCTCTGCTCACCGAGGCCAATCCGGCCCTGGGCCAGCGACTCGAACTCGCGAAGCTGCGGCTCGCCGACGACCCGGTTCCGCCGAATGTCGCGGCCGGGCTGATCGAGCAGGAGCTGATGCTCGACGGCAGCGCCCGGCTCAACCTCGCCACCTTCGTCACGACCTGGATGGAGCCCGAGGCGCGGGCGTTGATCGCGTCCTGCCTCGACAAGAACATCATCGACAAGGACGAATACCCGCAGACCGCGGAGATCGAGCAGCGCTGCCTGGCGATCATCGCCGACCTGTGGCACGCGCCCGACGCGGCCCACCCGACCGGCTGCTCGACCACGGGGTCGAGTGAGGCCGCCATGCTCGGCGGCCTGGCCCTGCTGCGCCGCTGGCGGACCCGCATGGGCGATGGTGCCGGCCGGCCGAACCTGGTGATGGGCGCGAACGTGCAGGTGTGCTGGGAGCGGTTCTGCCGCTACTGGGACGTCGAACCGCGGATGGTGCCGATGGAGGGTGACCGCTTCCACCTCGAGGCGGCCGAGGCGGTCGCGGCGTGCGATGGGAACACGATCGGGGTGGTCGCGATCCTCGGCTCGACCTACGACGGCAGCTACGAACCGGTCGCCGAAATCGCCGCGGCGCTCGACGCTCTGGCGTCCGCCGGCGGACCCGACGTGCCGGTCCACGTCGACGCCGCCTCCGGTGGCATGATCGCGCCCTTCATCGACGAGACGCTCGAGTGGGACTTCCGGCTCGAGCGGGTCGCCTCGATCAACACCTCCGGGCACAAGTACGGGCTGGTCTATCCCGGTCTCGGCTGGATCCTGTGGCGCGACCCGGCCGCCCTGCCCCGGGAACTGGTGTTCAGCGTCGACTACCTCGGGGGCGACATGCCGATCCTCGGGCTGAACTTCTCCCGTCCCGGAGCCCAGGTCATCGCCCAGTACTACAACTTCGTCCGGCTCGGCCGCGAGGGATACCGCGCCGTCCAACAATCGACCCGCGACGTCGCCACGTTCGTCGCCGCCCGGATCGCCGAATTCGGCCAGTTCCGGCTGATCACCGCGGGCACCGAGTTGCCGGTGGTCGCCTTCACCACCGCCGAGGGTTTCACCGACTGGGACGTGTACGCCGTCTCCACGGCCCTGCGCGAGCGGGGCTGGCAGGTGCCCGCGTACACGTTCCCGAAGAACCGGGAGGACATCGCCGCGCTCCGGGTGGTCGTCAAGCGCGGGTTCAGCTACGACATGGCC
This sequence comes from Propionibacteriaceae bacterium, assembly GCA_027346035.1. Lineage (GTDB taxonomy): Bacteria > Actinomycetota > Actinomycetes > Propionibacteriales > Propionibacteriaceae > JAJYQH01. Next base: position 43 of record DAIESZ010000198.1, on the reverse strand, counting down.
GACCTGCTCGTCGAGGACCTGACCCGCGCGCTCCACCACCTCG
>DAIESZ010000196.1 GCA_027346035.1 Propionibacteriaceae bacterium | reverse complement strand
CGTGTCACCGGCCACCTCTCCCCAGCAGGTTGCGCCAGCGGCGGGGGCCTCCTCGCCGCCGAGGATTCCGACGAGCCGGCTCGCCGGTCCTGACATCACGCTGCGGACCGTCCATTCCGGCACCTCGACCCGTTTCTCGATGCTTTTCACCACCCAGACGACGGGTCCGCTCCGCATCAGGGTCGCCACCCCGACAGGCGCAGGTAGCCTCTCGGTCGACAACGGACCGTTCACCTGCACGGCCACGTCGGCATCGAGCCTGACCTGCACGGGACGCGACGGGCACCTGCTGCTGACCCTGTCACCGACCGGCTCGAGCCCGTCGGTCGTGGTCAGCGCCACTGACAGCCTCGGCGGCACGACCACCCGCACCTTCCGGCTGGGCTGACGGCGAGGGCCCGTGGCGGCTGCCCAGACCGGGGCGAATCACCGGCTCGGCGTGTTGTGCAGGCGCGGTGAGGCCTCGAGCCCCGCCAAGCCGTTCCAGGCCAGGTTGACCAGGTGGGCTGCCGCGTCAGCCTTCTTGAACTTGCGCCGGTCGAGCCACCACTGGCCCGTCAACGCCACCATCCCGACGAGCATCTGGGCGTAGATCGGCGCCGTCTTCGGATCGATCCGGCGCCGCTTGAACTCGGCCGCCAGGAGATGCTCGACCCGGGTCGCGACGTCACTCAACAGGCTGGCGAGCGAGCCGGTCGACTGGCCCGGCGGGGAGTCGCGGACGAGGATGCGAAACCCGTCAGTCGAGAACTCGATGTAGTCGAGCAGGGCCAGCGTCGCACGTTCGAGCAGGTCACGGGCGCGCCCCGGCTCGTCGAGGGCGTGGGTGATCCGGGAGAGCAACGACTGGATCTCGCGGTCGACGACCACGGCATACAGCCCCTCCTTGCCCCCGAAGTGCTCATAGACGACGGGTTTGGAGACCTTGGCCGTCGCCGCGATCTCCTCGACGGTCGCCGCCTCGAACCCCTTTTCGGCGAAGACGCGTTTGCCGACCTCGATGAGCTGCTCGCGCCGCTGGGGTCCGGTCATGCGGGAGCTGCTGCGGGCGTCGTCCTTGGGTCGGTCCGTCACGGGCCCCATTGTGCCCGTTCTGCGGATTCTGGCCGCACGCGTCCGCTGCACTACCCTGTGGTCGTCCCGCGATGGGGACGTTCCCCGGTTGGTCTGCTGGCAGGGCCCGCCTGACTTTGAATCAGGACAAGCGACGTAGGTTCGATTCCTACCCGGGGAGCCGTGTGCGTGTGTTCTCCGGGCCGAGTCGGGGATCTGCGTCCGCTTGGTCGAAATTGCAGCCAAACCGGCGCGGATCGCTGCGACGCCCGTGATCGTGCTGAGGCTGCCGAGCGTCCGCAGACGCCGGAGCAGCTCCAGCCTGAGCCGGCGGAGTTCGACCGGGGAACCGCTCGCGGCGTCCCTCGGCCGCCAGCCGACGCCACCGTGCGAAGCCGCCCACATCACCCTGGAGCGCGAGGTAGTACCACGCGTAGCGCACCTCGTCGGGCCACCGGCGCCACCTCAGACCCGGCTGCGAGGTGAGGTAGCCGAGATTCCGGAAGGTCGTCTCGCGGCGGGACGGGTCGGCTGGGACGAGGACCGACACGGCACCCCCGAACAACCGGATCCAGTCGTCCTGCCCGGAAGGGTGCTCGTAGAGGGCTGGGGTCCACGTCCCGAACGACACCCCGCTGCGGCGCAGGCGCCGGTGGACCTCGACCTCGTCGCCTCGGACGAACAGGCGCGGGTCGGGCACACCGACTCGCTCCAGGGCCCGAGCCGAGAAGAGGGCGCCGTTGAAGAGGTTGGCCGCCCCGGGGATGAACTCGGCCGGCTCGAGGTCCGCGATCCGTCGGAGCCAGCGCAGCCCATGCCGGAGCGGGAAGGCGAGCCGGTCGGGCTGCTGCGCGTCCAACACGAGCGGTGCGACCATGTCCAGCTGCCGGTCGCCGGCACACCAGAGCAGGCGCTCGAGGGTGCGTCGGTGCCCGGGACGGCCGTCGTCGTCGGCCAGCCAGACCCAGTCGGCGCCCATGGCGAGCGCGGCGAGGATGCCGTAGGCGAAGCCGCCGGCGCCTCCGAGGTTGACCTGCGACGGAAGGTAGGTGCCGGGCACCGGGCAGGCGGTGAGCGCGTCCTGGGTGTCCGCATCGGGGCCGTTGTCGACGAGGATGACGTGGTCCGGGGGCCTGGACTGCGCGGCGAGCGCGTCGAGGCACCGCCGCAGCAGGGCAGCCCGGTGACGGGTCACGATGACGCAGACGACGAACGGTTCGGGCGCGCTCACGCGAGAACGCTAGGCGGCCAACCCTTCCCGGCGATGACCCACAGATGAACCCCCAGTGACCGATGGACGCGCGGCGCCTGACCCCGTGTGTCGAGGTTTCCTGGGCGGAAGCCGCGAGGCCACGCCGAGTTCACCGTGTGGTTGATCGGGCTCCCTAGCGTGCGTCAGGTGAACGAGCCCTTCTCGCTGTTGCTGCCGGTGTATGCCGGAGACTGGGCGCCACACGTCGCTCAGGCCTTCCGCAGCACGGTGACCGACCAGACCAGGCGGCCGGCCGAGGTCGTCATCGTCCAGGACGGGCGCATCGCCGCGCCCCTCGCCTCCACCCTCGAGCGCCTGGAGTCCACCAGCCCGGTCCCCGTGAGTCGACTTCGCCTGCACCACAACGTCGGTCTCGCGCAGGCGCTGCAGTGCGGCCTGTCGACCTGCAGCCACGACATCGTCGCCCGGATGGACGCAGACGACATCAGCCTGCCGCACCGCTTCGAGGTGCAGCTGCCGGTCATCGAGGCGGGTGCCGACCTCGTGGGCGCGGGCATGGTCGAGGTCGCGGAGGATGGCACCGACGCCGGGGCGCTGCGCATCCACCCGACGAGTGCATCGGACATCGCGGCGGCGGCCCGGATGCGCAGCCCGTTCAACCACCCGACAGTCGTCTACCGGCGCACCGCCGTGCTCGAGGCCGGCGGCTACCGCGACCTGCCGCTCCTCGAGGACTACTGGCTCTTCACGCGGATGATCTCCGCCGGCTCCCGCATGGCCAACGTCGCGGAGCCGCTCGTCCTCTACCGGGTGGATGCGGGGGCGTACCACCGCCGCGGCGGCGTCCGGCTGCTGCGTTCGGAGGTCCGGCTCCAGGGCCACCTGCGGCGCGAAGGCTTCACCACGCGGGCGGAGTGGCTGCGCAACCTCACGGTGCGTGGCGGTTACCGCCTCGTGCCCGTCCCCATCAGGCGCGGTCTCTATCGACGCGCCTTCACCACCTCGGCGGCCGGCGTGGCGCTGGCCCCCACCGGGAGCGCCCAGACTCCGGCTGCGACATCTCAGGAGGAATGCAGATGAGAGCCGACCTCGTCGTCGTCGGGTCGGGCCTGTTCGGCCTGACCATTGCCGAACGCGCCGCCGAACGGGGCCTCGACGTGCTCATCATCGAGCGCCGGGACCACCTCGGCGGCAACGCGTGGAGCGAGCCCGACCCGGAGACCGGGATCGAGGTGCACCGGTATGGCGCGCACCTGTTCCACACCTCCAACGAGCAGGTCTGGGACTACGTCAACCGCTTCACCTCCTTCACGAGGTACGAGCACCGAGTCCACACGGTGCACCGCGGCGAGGTGTTCCCCCTGCCCATCAACCTCGGCACCATCAACCAGTTCTTCCGCAGCGCCCTCGGCCCCCAGGACGCTCGGGCACTCATCGCCCGCCACGCTGCGGAGGTCACGGAGGCGCCGCGCAACCTCGAGGAGAAGGCGGTCTCTCTCATCGGCCGACCGCTCTACGAGGCCTTCATCAAGCACTACACCGCCAAGCAGTGGCAGACCGATCCCAGGGAGCTTCCGGCCGACGTGATCAGCCGGCTGCCGGTGCGCTACACGTACAACAATCGCTATTTCAACGACACCTACGAGGGTCTGCCGGTCGACGGCTACACGGCGTGGATCGAACGGATGGCCGATCACCCGAACATCGAGGTGCGGCTGTCGACCGA
>DAIESZ010000186.1 GCA_027346035.1 Propionibacteriaceae bacterium | reverse complement strand
CCACGGTGTTCTTGCCGCACCCCGAGACCCCCATCACGACGACGTGACGGGTCCCGCCCGACAGGTCGAGCGGCGTGCCGCCGGCGGCGACCACGGGCGGCCCGGTGTCCTCCAGGCTCCCCTGCTCGGCGTCCTCACCAGTCATGGACGGTGCCGTCCTTGAGTCGGTTGAAGGGCAGGTACGCCGGCTGGTAGGGGAACCGCGCCGCCGCGTCCTCGTCGAGCTCCACCCCCAGACCCGGCGCCTGTCCCGGGTGCAGATAGCCATCCTCGAAGGTGAACGACTGCCGGAACACCTCATTGGTCAACGCCCCGTGCTGCATGTACTCCTGGATCCCGAAGTTGTGGATCGCCAGGTCCAGATGCAACGCCGCCGCCATGCCCACCGGCGAGATGTCCGTCGGCCCATGGATGCCCGACTTGATCTGGTACTGCGCCGCGAAGTCCAGCAGCTTACGCATCGCTGTGATCCCACCCGTGTGCGTCACAGCCGAACGGACATAGTCGATCAGCTGCTCACGGATCAAGGTCTGGTAGTCCCACACGGTGTTGAACACCTCCCCGATCGCCAGCGGCGTCGTCGTATGCCGGCGCACCAGCCGCAACGCCTCCTGGTTCTCCGCCGGGGTGCAGTCCTCGAGCCAGAACAGGTCGAACGGCTCCAGGGCCTTGCCGAGCCTGGCCGCTTGGATCGGGGTCATCCGGTGATGGCCGTCATGCAACAACGGCAGCTCCGGCCCGAACTCCCCGCGCACCGCCTCGAACACCGACGGGATGTGCCGCAGGTACGCCCGCGTGTCCCAGTCCTCCTCCGCCGGCAGCGGCGCCCGCTGCGCCGGCTCGTAGTCATAACGCGCGCCCTCGATCGTCGCCTGAGCCGCCACCCCGTACACCGCGTCGATGCCCGGCACCGAGGTCTGCACCCGGATCGAGCGATACCCCAGCTCGAGATGATGCCGGATCGAGTCGAACAGCTCCTCGGTGTCCCGGCCCGACGCGTGACCATAGGCCATGATCCCGGTCCGCGACGCACCACCGAGCAGCTGGTAGAGCGGCATCCCCGCCGCCTTGGCCTTGATGTCCCACAACGCCACATCGACCGCCGCGATCGCCGCCATCGTCACCGGCCCCCGACGCCAGTACGCCGACCGGTACAGAAACTGCCACGTGTCCTCGATCCGATGCGGATCCCGCCCGATCAACAAGGGCACCACATGATCGGCCAGATACGACGCCACCGCCAGCTCCCGCCCGTTGAGCGTCCCATCCCCCAACCCGGACAGCCCCTCATCGGTCGTCACCTTCAACGTCACGAAGTTACGATCCGGACTGGAGACGATCACATCAGCAGCGACGATCTTCATGGGAGGGGCCTTTCTCGGTGATGGGTGGCCCCGCGAGGGCCACGGTCGGGTCAGGGCGTCGGCGCGTCAGCGCAGGGTGACACCCGAGGTCTGCTGGTCGAGCGCAGCGAGCTCGTCGCGACGGGGAGCGCCCTCCCAGTCGCCGCGCACCGAGGCGGCGTACGCACCGGTCACGATGCCGCGGCGTAGACAGGCGGCGGGTTCGAGGCCGTCGAGCACGCCGGAGAGAAACCCGGCGCAGAACGCGTCGCCCGCACCGATGGTGTCCACGCCGGTCACCGCGAGCGCCGGCAGGTCGACACGTCCGTCCGACGTGTGCAGGGTGGCCCCGAGCGCGCCCCGCTTCACGACGACCGCGCGCGCTCCCGCACCGAGCAGCTGGGCGGCGCCCTGCTCCTCGTTCCCGTCGGCGACAAGGTCGAGCTCGTCGTCCCCGGCGATGACGTATGCCGCGTGGCGGGCGAGCGGGCCCAGCATCGCACGGGCCTGCTCCCTCGACCAGAGCCGGGCCCGGAAGTTGACGTCGAGGGAGACCTGCGCCCCGGCGGTGCGGGCGGCGCCGGCGACCCACTGGACCGTGTCACGGGCCGAGTCGGACAGGGCGCCCGTGATCCCCGTGAGGTGCAGGATGCGGGGGCCGGTGCCGAGCGCGGCGGCGATGTCCCCGGGGTGCACGGCAGCGCCGGCAGAGCCGGTTCGGCGGTAGTCCACCCGGGCCAGGTCAGCGGTGCGCTGTTCGACGAACATCAGGCCTGTGGGACGCTCGGCGTCGACCACGGCATGGGTGGTGTCGACGCCCTCGGCGCGCAGTTCGCGAAGGATGAGCGCGCCGAAACCGTCCGCTCCGACCCGGCCGGCCCAGGCGACGGTGTGTCCGAGTCGGGCCAGGCCGATCGCCACGTTGGACTCTGCTCCGGCGACTCGTGTCACCTGTTGGACGCCCTGGGCCAGGGGGCCCTCCGAACGGAAGGAGACCATCGACTCGCCGAACGTCAGCACGTCGGGACCGCTCATGGTCGCAGCCGCCCAGCGATCGCGAGGTAGGCGCGGGCGCGATGACGGAGCGCCGCGAGGTCGCCTCCTGATGCCGCGTCGCCGATGAGCGGCCCTCCGACACCGACGCCGATGGCGCCGACCTTGAGGTAGGCCTCGACATCGTCGAGCCCCACGCCGCCGACCGCGAGGAAGGGGATCTGCGGGAAGGGGTCGCGCAGGGCCCGGAGGTAGCGCGGACCCCCGAGCGAGGCCGGGAAGAGCTTGACGGCCGCGGCTCCGCGCTCGATCGCCGTCCATGCCTCGGTGGCCGTGAGCGCGCCGGCGGCGACCGGGAGGCCGCGGGCTGCCGCCGCCTCGATCGACGGCGTGACCGCGGGCGTGACGACGAACTGCGCGCCGGCGGCTTCGACGTCGGCCACGTCGGCGGCGGTGAGCACCGTGCCGGCACCGATGCTCGCTCCCTGGGGCAGACGCTCGCGAAGCTGCTCGATCGCTCGACAGGCACCCGGCGTCGTCAAGGCAACCTCGACGAACCGCACACCCTCGTCGAAGAGCGCCTGTGCCGTGGCCACGGCCGCCGCAGGGTCGGACCCGCGGATCACGGCCAGGAGACGGGCCGCGGTGAGGCGCTCGACGAAGCTCTCCGGCATACCCGTCGCACCGGTCTCGGACATGTTCACTCCTCTCACCACTCCTCTCACCACTCGGCGAAGGAGCCGTCGGGGTGGCGCCAGATCGGCCCGCGCCACGCGTGGCCGCGCGCATCGGCGGCGCGGACGGCCTTCTCGTCGACCTCGATGCCGAGTCCTGGACCGGTGAGTCGCTCGATGTGGCCGTTCACGAAGGCGAGGGGCGCGGTGTCGGCGACGTAGTCGAGCACCTCGGCCCCTTGGTTGTAGTGGATGCCGATGCTCTGCTCCTGGATGAGGTAGTTCGGCGTCGCGAAGCCGACCTGGAGGCAGGCGGCGAGGGCGATCGGCCCGAGCGGGCAGTGCGGCGCGAGCTGGACGTCGTAGACCTCGGCGAGCGCGGCGATCTTGCGGACCTCGGTGATCCCCCCGGCGTGCGACAGGTCCGGCTGCGCGACCGCGATCCCGGCCTGGAGCACGGGCAGGAACTCCTGCCGGCTGTAGAGCCGCTCCCCGGTCGACACGGGCGTCGTCGTCGACCGGACGAACTCGCCGATGAGGTGTGAGTTCTCGGGGACGACCGGCTCCTCGAGGAAGAAAGGACGGTAGGGCTCGAGGAGCGGAGCGACGCGTCGGGCGTTGGCCAGGGTGAAGCGGCCGTGGAAGTCGACGGCGACATCACCCTGGTCGCCGAGCACCTCGCGGGCGGCCGCGACCCGCGCGACGACGCCGTCGATCTCGGCGACCGTCCCGACCGGGCTCATCCGGCCGCTCGCGTTCATCTTCACCGCGGTCAGGCCGGCCTCGAGCTGGTGGCGGATGTGGTCGGCGAC